>JBDHIC010000105.1:0-6885 GCA_039589035.1 Gemmatimonadota bacterium
ACCACGGCGACCCACTTGATCCGACCGAGCCGTGGGTTGGCAGCGAGCGACTCGGCTACTTGGCGACCGGTTTGGCCGTCACGCTCTCGCACCTGGACCACGCACAGGGTGTCGCCAAGCGTGCGCCACGCGACCACCTTGGGTTCGGACTCGTCGGGTGGAGTAAACGGCGCCTCGGGCCCGCCCGGGAGTCGCGCGAGCCCGGACGGGTCACCGCGTTCGACCGGTGGTTCATCGCCAGATATACCACCTGCACTTCGAGTACAATCGAGGATCAGCTTCGATCCCAGATTCATGGTGAACGACGTGAAGTCGAGCGTGTCTTGAGGAACCCCGGGCAGTACGATCGCATCCTCGGCCGCCGACCAGTGCGATCGGAACGCCGTGAGCACAGAGCTCCAATCGTCGATCGCGACGTCCGGGTCGACGACGATCGCGACCTTGGTCAACGCCAGCTGGCCCTGCCCGCAGAGGGCGAGCGCGGCCTTGACGCCCTCCTTCCCGTATCGCTGGTGGACAGCGATGACCAACAAGTTGTGAAACCCGGTCTCGAACCACGCGTGTATGGCGTCGACTTCGGGCTGCACCAGCCGAATCAACGGGCCGGCGATCTTGGCGACCGTTTCGCCCATCGCTTTGTCCTCCTGGGGTGGTTTTCCGACCACTGCCGCCGGATAGACAGGGTTCGCGCGATGCGTGATCCGCTTGAGATGAAAGACCGGGAACGGAGCGGCGTGCGAGTAGTGCCCGAAGTGATCGCCAAACGGACCCTCCGACTCCCGCTCGTGGGGCGGCACGATGCCTTCGAGAACGAACTCGGCTGAGGCTGGCGCCCACCGATCGATCGTCTGGCAACGCTGGATCTCGGTCGGCGCCCCGCGTAGAAAACCAGCGAACGCCAGCTCGTCGATCCCTTCGGGCAGCGGCGCGATCGAAGCCAACAGCGTGATCGGATCGGCGCCGAGAGCGACCGCTACCTCGAGCGGTGCGTCCCTTTCTTCGGCCGCGGCGTAGTGGTACCCACCGCCCTTCATGATCTGCCAGTGCATCCCCGCGCGCTCACCATCGAAGACGTGCATCCGGTACGTACCGACGTTGCGAGACCCAGTTTCCGGATGCGCCGTGATGACCAGCGGGAACGTGACAAACGGCCCCCCGTCCTCGGGCCAACACGTCAGGATCGGCAGATCATCGAGCGATAGACGATCGCTGGTTGGCCCGCCACCCGATCCCGACCGGTTGCGCCGAACGCGAAAGTGTCGCACCCCAAGAAGCGTGGATCGTGCTGACCATAGTGCCCTGGGCGAGGGCGGCATGAGCCGCTCTGCGGTCGCCAAGAGCTCCTCGCCGATCGACTCGGGTGGCCGCCCGAACACCCACTCACATCGCCGGTTCGAGCCCAGTACGTTGGCGACCAATGGGAAGCTTGACCCTTTTACGCGTTCAAACCACAGCGCGGGTCCGTCGGCACGAACAACGCGCGATACGATCTCGGTGATCTCGAACCGTGGATCGACCTCGACACCGACTCGTGCCAGATCACCGCGCGCTTCGCAATGCCGAAGAAACGATTGTAGGTCGGGGAACGCCACGCGAGAAAAGGGCGCGGCTAGCTAGCTGCCTGGCTCTGGAACCCGCTCGGACGGCAGCGCGCGCGGGGTCCCTTCCAGCTCGCCCGCACGCCAACCACCGGGAATTTCCACGCCGAGGACCTGCAGCACCCGGTTTACGAAGTCGTCGACGATATCGTCGATATTGGAAGGCCGATCGTACCAGCCAGGTGAAACCGGCATCACCGTGACGCCGTCACCGGCGAGGGTCGCCAGTTGGCGCAGCGTAACCGCTGAGAGTGGCGTCTCGCGCGGACAGAGTACGAGGCGGCGACCTTCCTTGAGCGTGACCGCGGCCGTTCTCGTGACAAGGGTGTCGGCGATCCCGGAAGCGATCTTGCCGATCGTCGATGTGGAGCATGGCAGGATCACCATCGTGTCCCACGCATTCGAACCCGAGGCCAGCGGGGCCGACAAATCGGCGTCGTAAAACAACCGATCGCAGAGTGACTCCACGTCGTCGCGACCGAGATCCGTTTCTTCATTGAGAACATGCTGACCCCAGCGAGACAGGATGGCGTACTTCTCGCCCGGGAGGCGCTTGAGCAACTCGAGGCCGAAGATTGAACCCGAGGCACCGGTGAGGCCTACTATGGTACGCACAAAACCCCAACCTAGTCGGTTGATTGTGCCAAGTCTAGCTACCGATTAAGCCCGCTATGACCACCACCAGCGCGGCGAATCCGACCCAGATATTAATGCGGAAAAACGCCAAATCGACATCGTGGGCCTTGCGCTGCTCCCAAACCAAAAGAGCCGCGACGATCAACAAGAGCGGAAGCGCGGCGGTTACATTCAAGCGCCACACCACGAGCGCCGCGAGCAGACTCCATGCGACACCGTGAATCCCTCGGGAGATAACGAGCGCGCCACGGCGACCGTAACGCGCCGGCAACGAGCGAATACCCGCCGCCCGATCGTGTTCCCGATCCAGGGTCGCGTAGATGACATCGAAGCCAGCCACCCAACCGAGCGTGAAGCCAGCTAGCAGGAGCGGCGGTCCGACGTCGACGAAGCTCAGTCGAGCCGCGAACCAACCCCCGAGCGGTGCCATCGCCAACCCCAGCCCGACGCCGAGGTGGCACCACGGTGTGAAACGCTTGAGATAGGGGTAGCCGATAAACACCGCCAACGGGATCGGCGCGAGTGCCAGGCAGATGGGCGCGATCGCCCATGCCGCGCCACCGTACACCGCTGCGCCCGCCAACGCGAGCGCCCACGCCTCGGTCAGTGACATCGCGCCGCGTGGCAACTCGCGCTCGGCCGTCCGAGGGTTGGCCGCATCGAGCCGACGATCGATGATCCGATTGAGCGCCAACGCCGCCGTCCGGGCACCGATCCCGGCCACGAGCACCAGCAACAGCAGTCGGGCCGGTACACCCAACCCACCACCCAGAA
Source organism: Gemmatimonadota bacterium (assembly GCA_039589035.1). Lineage (GTDB taxonomy): Bacteria > Gemmatimonadota > Gemmatimonadetes > JACCXV01 > JAHWKZ01 > CAMYLR01. The sequence continues at coordinate 3,009 of JBDHIC010000105.1, forward strand.
AGAGCCCCGCGAACAGCATCGGCAGCGAGAACAGCGTGTGTTCGACGCGAAGAAAGCGGCTGTAGCTTTGGACCCGGCCGGCTTCAGTATTGGCGGCGGTCGGCGTGATTACCTCCGGTGGAGCTCCGCGGTGAGCTCGCGATCGGCGATCAAGATCTGGTTGGCGAGCGCGATTCGCATCTCGTCGGACAGCCGACCGACCAGGTTCGACCATCCGCCCGTACCGGAGTACCCCCAATCGTTGGCGGTCCGTCGCTTGGCGGTTTCCGCCAGCCGCGGATCGACCGCGCCTTCGACGTTGGAGCCGCGCGTGTCGTGTTCGTCGCGGTAGTACTCGCGATAGCCATTCACGATCGCTGGAAGATCGTTTGCTGCCAGCGTCAGCCCACCGAACCCTTCGAACAGCGTGTCGGGTGCGATCATCCCCTCGGGTCTAATCGTGTCGGGAGTGAACCCTGGCAACGAGGCCCTTGGGACCTTGGCTGACGGCGGGAGAACGATCTCCCCCGGCTCGGATCTCGAAGCCGGAGCAGTACGCTCGAGGGGCACTTGATCACTGCATCCAACAGCGAACGCAATTAACGATGCAGTGGCGATAACGCCGCTGAAGAGAGACTTACAGAATGATGGGTAGTCGACGTCTGTCATGCCGGGGACCGTGTCGCCTGACACCACCCCGAGCGGCCGTTTGCGCGGGAGCGAGCGGAGACCCCACAGGCGAAGTGTGCCGAGGAGGCTCCGCGAAGCGGAGCGCCGGTCGCGAGTGGGTGATGCCAGGCGACACGATGTGTTTGCCGATGTCGATCTCCGGCTTATGAACCCGACTCGATCGGGTAGCCGGCGCCTCGCCACGCGTCCAACCCGCCCTTCAGAACCACCGCTTTCTCGTATCCGTTTTCCATCGCGATTTGCGCCGCCCGGACGCTTATCCCGTCATCGGGTCACGTGCAGTAGAGGACGATCCACTTGTTGAGCGGAAGACTCCCCACCGATCGCGCCATCGCGTCAACGGAGATCAGACGCGCGCCGGCGATTCGCTCTCGCTGGAAGCTGAACGAGTTGCGGTTGTCGACAAAGACGACGTCGTTGCCTGCATCCACGTACCGGCGGACATCACCGGCGTCAACAAAGAGCACCTCTCGTTCCGAGTACGTTTTGAGGGGTGCGTCGGGATCGGCCGCCGCGCCGCCGCACCCGATCGTGCCGCCCATCAAAACTGCCCCAACAACCCAAGTGATTCGGCGCATCGTCGCCGACTGTGGTTCCGCCATCAAAAGCCCTCCTAAGCCGCTACGCCGCCTTGAGCGCGTGTGTACGGTAGAACCCCGCCGGCCTTTAGTAGCCTCCGCTCGCGCTCGGTGAGGTCGATCACCGTCTCGAACTCAGTGCCGCGGGTCTGGTTGTGAATGGTGATCCGGCCAGCGTCGATTCCAGCATGAACGTCACCTGCCAGCAGCTCGTCACCGGGCTCGATCGAGTCGTAGTCGGACCGGTTGGCGAACACCAGTGGCACGACGCCGAAGTTGACCAGATTCGCTTTGTGAATTCGGGCGAACGACTTCGCGATCACACCCTTTATTCCCATGTACATCGGAGCCATCGCGGCGTGCTCGCGCGACGATCCTTGGCCGTAGTTCGCCCCACCAACGATCCATCCGCCACCCTTGGCAAAAGTCCGCTCCGGGAAGTCGCTGTCCAGGCGCTTGAAGATAAAACTCGAAACCGCATCGATGTTGGCCCAGTTGGAGAGCATCTCGGCGGTGGCCGGAACGATATCGTCGGTCGTGATGTCGTCACCGGTAACGATCAAGACCTCGCCGGTCAGTGTATCGGCAGGCGGACCAGAAAGCGGTATGTCGCTGATGTGCGAGGCGCGCTGGATCACCGCCGCAGCTGGGTCCTCGGCGGGCGCGATCAGACCGGCCCGCGTCCCTATGAACTTCTCCGGCAAGTGCTTCTCGGGCGCTGCGCTGTTCCAATCGCGAGGATCAGTGAGCTCACCGGTAATCGCGGCGATCGTGCACACCTCCGGGCTCGCCAGGTACACCTGATCGTCCTTGAGCCCGCTGCGCGCCGGGAAGTTGCGATTGAACGACCGCAGACTGCGCTGACCCGGCGCCGGCACGTGTCCCACCCCGATGCAGGCCCCGCAAGTCGACTCGCTCAAGTTGGCGCCGCTCGCGAGGATGTCAGCGATCAACCCGTCGCGGGCGATCATCTCCAGCGCCTGCTTGGATGACGGCGAGATAACGAAGTTCGTGCTCGGGTTGACTTGGTGGCCGGCCAGTATTTTCGCCACCGCGACCAGATCCTCGTACCCTCCGTTGGTGCACGACCCCACGATGACTTGATCGATCGCGGTGCCTGCCACCTCGCGAACCGGGACGACATTGTCCGGCATCGAGGGGCAAGCCACCAATGGTTCGAGCGCGGACAAGTCGATCGTCATTTGCTCGTCGTATTCGGCGTCGGGGTCGGGCTCCACCAATCGGAAATCGTCACCGCGGCCCAACCGCTGGAAATAGTCGCGGGTTTTCTCATCGGACGCGAAGATCGACGTCGTAGCGCCGAGCTCGGTCCCCATGTTGCAGATCGTGCACCGCTCGTAGGGCGACAGCGAGGCAGCACCGGAACCTGTGTACTCGAAGATCTTGCCGCGCCCGCCCTTCACCGTCACCCGCCGTATCATCTCGAGAATGATGTCTTTGGCGGTGACCCACTCCGATAGCTGGCCCTCCAATCGCACCTCGACAACGGCTGGCATCGGGAAGTAATACGGTCCTCCGCCCATGGCGACGGTGACGTCGAGCCCGCCGGCGCCGATGGCCAACATCCCGACACCGCCTTGGGTGGGCGTGTGCGAGTCCGAGCCCAGCAGCGTGTCGCCGGGCACGGCGAACCGCTCCTGATGCACTTGGTGGCACACTCCGTTGCCGGGCAAGCTGAACCAGGATCCGTACTTGTGGGCCGCTGTCTCCAAGTATTTGTGATCGGCAGCGTTCTTGGGATCGAAGTGATAAACGACATGATCGGCGTAAGCGACGGCGCGCTTCACCTGCACACGGTCCAATCCCATGGATTCGAACTGCAGATAACACAGGACACCGGTAGCGTCAGGGGTGATCACTTGATCGATCCGTATCCCGATCTCGCTCCCGAGATCAGAATGATCCCCCTCAGCGAGGTGCTCCTCGATAATCTTTCGCGTCAGATTGAGGCCCATTTTTGCATCCTCTTGGATCGGTGGGGAATGGTATGCGTTCGCTATGTATTGCGCCGCGAATGTACCCTGGGCCGATCGGCAACGCTAACGATCAGCGCCCGTCTCACGGTCATACGGGATAATGTTCTCCCACTCGGCAGCGTCGGAACGAGCCACCACGGCGACTACTGGCTCCGAATCACTGAGGTTGAACACCTCGTGCGGAACGCCAGGCTCGATGTAGATGAAGTCGCCGCGCGTCCCTCGAGGATAAAGAGCATGACCTCGAAACCGACGTGGATGTGGGCCTTAGCCACGCCACCAGGCGGAATCGTGGCCACGTTCATCGACAGGCTCGTCGATCCAACATTGTGGGCGGCCATACCGGTCTTGTAGCGGATTCCGTTCCAATCACGGCAATCACCGCTGGCGCGGATCACCGAGATGCCTGAGAGCGCTTCGACGGGGGCGGTGCTGGTGTCGGTCATTGGACCTCCGGGGGTAGAGGCGGGTTCGCTCGGACGAGCGCGGTTGGGGGGGAAATAGAAACCGGGCGGGTTACCCCGCCCGGTACCCCTCACCAGCACCGCTGTTCGGCGCCAGCCATCATCCGATCAGACGGACGCTGGATTGGGAAGATGGTATTCTCCCTCTATGGACACCAAATGACCTCAG
>JBDHIC010000106.1:0-8396 GCA_039589035.1 Gemmatimonadota bacterium
CTTTTCGGTAGCTACCGCGGGAACCATCGCCTCGTAGGCGTAGAGCGCCCCGAGACCACGCGCCACGGGACCGTTGCTCACCGCCCGGCGGAACGCCTCCACTGCGAAGCTCGTCTCAGGTAGTGAGTCGGTGCTCTCGGCTTCCTCAACATCGCACCCCACGGCTTCGGCGAATCGCAGCCACAGACCCGGGTGGCGGTCCCGACCCTCTTCCTCGTCGCGGAGGTTCTTGAGCAGAGTCTGCCGCGTCGCTAGATCATCACAACGCGAATGGAGCGCCGAGATGTAGGTCGGAAACGCCTTGACGTGCTGATAGTACTGCCCGGCATACATCCGCAGCGCTTCCGGAGAGAGCGTTCCGTCCTGCCACGCCCAGAGAGCGTTCCGTCCTGCCACGCCCGGTAGAAGGGGTGCTTGAGGATATGGTGTTCGTCGATCAGAGCATCGATCCGAGTCAAGAAGTCTTGCGGCATCATCGCCTCCGCTGGGGGTGTCACTCGAACATGGTGGGCACAAAAACTCGACCCGGAATCTATACTACCGCAGCCGGACGTGCTCGATGAGGTGTCGCCCGATCTCGGCGTCGGTCTGGACCCCGCCAAACACCTCAGCGCCGGGTCCTATGGCGAAAATCGGCACTGGCTCTGCGGTGTGGCCGAGGGTCGTGTAACTACCCGTCAGTACGTCGTTCTCGTCTGGGAAAACCGAGAATCCACCCGTCTCGTGGTCAGAGGTGACGACGATCAGGGTCTCCGGATGGGCCGATTGGTAGTCGAGCGCACGCCGGATCGCCTCATCGAAGTGGGCCATCTCGGCGGCGATAACCTGGAGCGGGGCGTTGTCGTGTCCTCGCTCGTCGGTTTGCTCGGTCTCGACGAGGAGAAAGAACCCGTCCGGGTCACGGTCGAGGATCTGAAGCGCTGCCGCGGTCATGGTTGCCAGTGATGGGTGAGACGGATCGCGGATAACCGTGTAACCATCCCCAAACCGAGGATTGGCCTCGAGCACCCCCTGACCGTCGCCGAGCAGTACTTCGATGCCGTGGTTTGCCATCTCGTTCGCGATCTGTGGATACGCGCGGCGGTCGCTGGTGTGAGCCGCGAACGCCGCCGGTGTGGCATCGATCAGCTGGGCGGTGGTTACGATCCCGGTCGCGAGGCCGGCGTCCTCCGCGTAGTCGATCACCGAAGGCCGCGGCAGCGAGTCGGGCCCCACGCCGATACCCGAGTAAAACGTCCGCATCCCGATCGCTAGCGCGGTGGCGGCGGAGGCGCTCTCGGGCAGATTGCTCGACGTGTTACCGGGACGCATTAGGCCGACGACCGGGAACCGCTCGACCGACGGCTCGTCGGCGCTCCAAAGCGCGCTCCAATGGCCCATGCCGGCGCCATCGGCGATGAATAGGATGAGTTTGGTCGGGGTCGCTGACGCGTTATCAGGTGGTTGATCGGCGCTCAAGCTCGGGGGCGCTGGTGATCCCGAGCAGCCGACACTGATCGCCAGCACGATCGAAAACGCGATTGCTTGAACGATCGATTTCAGAATCGGACTCCCAGAAAAAGACCCGCTGCTGCTGTGGCGCACGCGATGCCAAACACCGCCCATCGACGGAGAAAGCTGCCGGGCTGCAGGTCGGGTTGCGCGATGTGGCGTGTCACGCAGTAGTAATTGAGCGCGTACGTTAGCGGTGACAGGAGAAAGCTCGCCACGGCGGCGACCGTCACCAAGACGACGGGGTCGGGAAACAGCGCTATCTCGAGCAGCGCGAGCAACACGATAAAGACCAGAAAGCCCCAGAAGAGCGGTCGCTCGCCGGGCGGCGCCGGCGCGATCCGACGCACGCATCCGGTAAACGCGCGTGGGAAGCCGTCCAACACGCCAAAGCTGGTCGACGTCATGCCGAAAAACGCCGCGATCAGAAACGGGTAGAACGCCCAACTGCCGAGCACGTCGGTGTAGAGGCGAGCGATCGTGATCGCCACTTGGCCGCCCTGGGGAACGCTTCCGGTGGGTTTGAGGACGGCGACACCCAACGCTAGAAACATTACCGCGAGGACAAACGAGAGCCCGTAGCCGAGCCGCATGTCGGTGAGTGCGATGGCGAGCACCCCGCGCTTCTGGTCCGGTCCCGGCCCTGCGCGCTCGGCCCACGTGTCGCGTCGCTCGAGCGCCCACATCGAGTGCCACACCGAGACATCGAGGCCCGTCGGCATCCAACCCAGCATCGCTGCCGCGAGTACCAACGAGCCGACGGGGAGGTGTGGGCGGACGAGCTCGATCACGATGGCGGGTGGCGGAGGTCGAGCGAAAAAGGCGATGACGGTCATGATCGCGAGCACGGTGAGCATCGCCTTGCTCGCTGCCGACAGGCCCGAAAAGCGCCCCGACCAGAGAACTACAGCGCCGAGGCCGGCGATCGCCCCGCTCCAGGCGACCAGCGATAGGTCCGGCACTACCGCCCGCGCAACCACTGCAGCCACGCTCAGTACGCCGGCCAACACCGTCACGCCTTGCACGACGGTCCCCAGCAGAAACGTCCACAGCGCCCAGTTGCGAGGTCCGGGAACCCGCGCGTACCCATCGAGCAGCGTCGAGTTGGTAGCCACCGCGTAGCGGGGCCCGAAGTCGAACGCTGGATACTTGAAGAGGTGTGCGAACGTCACCAGCCAGAGGAGGCCGTAGCCGTAAAGTGCCCCCGCAGTCGGTGCGAGGATGAGATGGCTCGCTCCGATCGCGGTAGCCGCCATGACGAACCCCGGACCCAGCCATCGCACCCAGTCGAACCGATCGGCCCAGCGAGCTTCAGCGATGGTGGTTTGGCGAGACATAGCGCCTGTGAAAGTCCCGGGAAGGTCGTTTGACCCTCCCGGGACGATGTGTGCGGTTTGCTAGCTGATTACTGAAGCTTCTGCATTGCCGCCGGTCGCACCAGCGCGGTGCCGGCCGACACGAACTGGTAGTCGGCGACTTCCTGGAAAATCTCCTGCGCTTTCTCGGTGTTGCCCGCCGCTTCGTGCGCGAGCCCGAGATGGTACTTGATGAACGGGTTCTGCAGGTTGCCCTGCTCGTAATGGGCGATCGCCTGCTCGGCGTTGCCCTGACCCAAAGCGACCAAGCCGTGCACGTTGTGATATGGCTCGAGCTTGCGTGGGTTGGCGTCGCCCTCTAGGAGTGCCTTGTTCTCCTCGGCCTTGGTGGCCGCGGTCTCGAAATCACCGCTACGGGCGGCGAGGCGGCTCTCCCAAATCCGGATCGCGGCCTCCTGCCGACGGGTGAACTCGACATCGCCGGTCGCTTCGGCGTTTTCCCGCATCAGTGCCGCAAGGTTCTTGACCGCGACTTTGGCTTCGGGGATCAGCTCATTGAAGAGCGCGATCGTAGCCGCGTTAGCTATCGTGAACTGCCGCACGGTCCGCATCTGATCGGCGGGGATATCGAGGTTCGCATACTCGGCGTCGATCTTCTCGAGCTCGGTGATCGCCGCTTTTGGATTCCCTTCGTAGACGTGAACGAAGGCGCTGAAGTTGGCGTTGGTGATCTTGTTGGTTCCCTTGTCGACATCGGCCGAAAGCTTGTAGTCGGCCCGCGCCTCATCGTAGTTGCCGAGGAACGTGTTGACGATCCCACGCTTGAGGGCGGCTAGTCCGAGCGCCGGATCCTTGTCGAGCGCGGTCGTGTAGAAATCGCGCGCGCCTTCGTAATCTTTCACGCCGCGCCGGACGTCGCCCTGGAACGAGTACCCCATCGGGTTGTCCGGATCCAACTCAGCCACGTGCGACGCGTGCTTTCCGGCGGCATCGAAATCGTAAGGCTCCTGGAACATCGTCGAGAAGAAGAGCCCGGCGTGGGCGGCTAGCATCTGGGGGTCGAGCTCGACCGCCTGCTTCATGGAAGCGCGTGCATCGGCGACTTCCTGACGCGCGCCCTGAACGCCGGCCAGGACTACGTACGCCCTTGGGCTGTTCGGGTATTGCTGGACGAGGGCCTTGGCGAGCTCGAGCTGGCGATCGGTGTTGTTGTCTTGCCCCGCTTGCACGATCTCGACCAGGGTTCGCTCGCCGTCACTGACGCCTTCAAGGTTCGCGGCGGCCTGAGCGATCGCCGTCCGCGCCTCTTCAGGTGAAAAGACCGTGTTCGCGATGCCGATGTAACCGCGTACGAACGTGGGGTCTTCCTCGATGGCGAGCCGGAAGTGGTCGAGCGCAGGAACGGCGCGGCCGACGTCGAAGAGCGCCTGGCCCTGCTCGAAGTGAGCCAGCGCCGCTTCCGATGTCGTCGTGGTCGGGATCTCCGCGATGGCCCCCGCCTCCTCGACGTACTCGCCGGCTTCTTGCTGCTGGCCACATCCTGCGAGCAGGATTGCGACTCCGACCGCAACGGATAACCGTTCGAGAGTGTTCAACGTCTCCTCCGATTCATTGAATGGATACAGTTGGCTGGGTTTCAGACGTAAAGACGCCGTCCGGCTTTGGTAACGCTCAATTCTTTTTCTGAGCGGACGGCAGCGCAGAAGGTAGTACCCCCATGCGCGCCTCGCCCGGCACCCACTTCCGGGCCTAGGTTGGCCCCATGACGCATGCTATCGAGCAACGCGACCGGTGGCGCCGCGCGGCGCCGCGCTGGCGGGCTCAGCGCGACTTCGTTCGCGCCCTGACGGCGCCGGTATCGGAGGCGCTACTGGCTGCTGTCGAGCCCGAGTCCGGCGAGCTGTGGCTCGACATCGCAGCCGGTGTCGGCGACCCGGCGATCTCGCTGGTCGATCGTGTCGCCCCGAAGGGTCGAGTCGTGATGACCGACCTCGTACCCGACATGCTGCGTACGGCCCAGGAGAATATCCGTGCCGAGGCCGGTGAACGATCGGGTGGCCTGTTGTCGGTAGCCGCAGCAGCCGAGGCGCTGCCGCTCAAGAGCGTGTTTGACGGGGTCACGTGCCGCTTTGGCGCGATGTTCTTCGCTGATCCACCGGTTGCGCTGAGCGAGATCCGTCGAGTGCTTGACCCGGGGGGGTGTGCGGCCTTCGTCGTTTGGGCCGATCGCGAGCAGAACCCTTACTTCACAGAGATGGAAGGTGCCCTACGGGAGGTCATCGACGATCTTCCCGTCCACGACCCGGACGATCCTCACGTGTTCCGGTTCTCGCCGCGCGACAAGTTGGCTGAGCTGTTGAGAGCTACCGATTGGGTAGACGTAAGCGAGGTGGAAACGCCGTTCACGATGGCGGTTGAGATCTCGGCGAGCGAGTTGTGGGATCACACGGTGGGATTGAGCGTCGAGGTTGCGGGGTTGGTCGAAGAGCTTGGCGCCGAGCGCGCGGCCGAGCTCAAGTCGGTCTTCGAGCGCCGGGTGGCGCGTTACTTCCCGGATGGTACGATGCGCATGCCGGCCGTCACCCGTCTGGTGCTGGCGCGGACCCCGGACTGACGCCTACTCCCGCGTCGCTTTCCCGAATCCCGGTCCAGCCGTGCGCAACACGACCCACAACAACGATCCGATCCACAGACCGTAGACGATGAGTCGGGCTGGGTGGTAGGCGATCGTCGTCACGACATCGCCCGACTCGCCCAGACCGTGTTGCAGAATCGCGCGTGACACTTGCTCGGCGGTAAACCAACCCCACAGGACGATCGCCCAGTACATGCCGAGGAGCTTCCAGCGCGGCATACGCGCCGCGGCTGGCAGGTAGCGGGTGTTGAGCATCGTAACGACCAGCGCGAAGCAGTACATCGACGCGATCGTGAAGGGTCCGGCGATCAAGACCAGGAAGTTCGGCTGCAGCGCCTCGAAACTCTCGCCGCCCAACCACGAAGCGGTGATGACGGCCATGCTGGCGCCGACAAAGATCGTCAGCAAGATCAAGAACGTACGGCTCAACGTAAGACGATGCGTGTGGCGGCCGACCCGGTGGTAGACGATATCGCCGGTAATACGGGTCACCGTGTCGACGATGCCGAGCTGGGTCGAGAACAGGACCAGGGCGCCGCCGAGCAGAAACACGATCTCGAGCCACGCCCCGCTACGCTCGCGGAGGACCTCGGCTTGGGCCAGCACCATCCCGGTCTGATCACCGGCCAGCTCGGGGTTTCCGGTGCCGATGGTGGCGCTCACCAGCAGCGTCGTGATGACCACACTCAGCAGAATCAGGACCACAAACGTGGCCAGCAGCTCGCGCTGTGCCAGCCCCACCCAGCCGCGGAACCGGGCCAGCGCCGTCTCGTTCCGAGTAGAGAACGCGAACCCGCGGTCGGTAACCCGCTCGTTCTCGCCACGAATACCGCAGATTCGACCCTGATAGACGCCCATCCCAAAGCCCTTGTCCCGAATCCACAGCGATTGGGCGAGCAACAACGTCCCACCGCTGCCGGCGTAGGCGACGGCGATCAGCAAAGTTGGAAACTGTTCACCCGAAAGCAGCGATCGGGGCGCACTCCCGATCGAGGCTGCGCCCTTGGCCAGCGCGGTCACGTCTCCGAACGTGACGCCGGCCGCCAGCAGCGCCAGAAAGAGGAGCGGGAAGAAAAGCAGAATCAAGCCGATCTCGAACTTCTCGAGCGCGTTGTACACAACTCTCGAGAACGCCAGCCCAAACCAGATAAAGGCCAGCATGAACAAGGCGATCGGTTGCCACGCCGAAATGATCTCGGCACCGGCGATGGTGTTGATCGTTGTGCGCGAAAACTCGGCCGAGACCGCGGCCCAACCCGGCCAGAAGAACGAGATCAACGTGGCGGCCAGAAAGAACCACGGCCAGAACGCACGGCGGTCGAGCCGCGCCATGGCGGTAAACACCGATTCGCCGGTGGCCAGACTCCAACGCTCGATCTCGCTGATGACGACGAACTGGGTGAGCACGCCGACCCAGAACAACCACCAGATCGCGAAACCGTTGGCGGCGATCAGATTTGGCCACAGGAGAAACTCGCCAGCCCCCAACCCCATACCGAGCGCGATCATCGATGGGCCGAGGACATTCTTGAGCCGCGGCACGCGGGGAACGTCGTTTAACTCGTAGAGCGGAGGTCCGGCCCCGCTGCGTGGATAGTCTGGCGATGGCGGCGCGTCGGGGAGGCGCGACTCGTCGATGGGGCGGAAGACCCCATCGCGGTACTCAACCCCCTCGTCCGGGGGGCACGAGATCTCTTGGTCGCTCATGCCGGCGCGCGCAACCCTAACCCTGGAGCCGGTTCAATCGCAACCCGCGTCAGTGTGCGAAGAGGCTATCGACCGTTAGTATGCCGCGACGTGTCCGCGGACTCTCCTCTCCGATCGATCAGCACATCGTCTACTCCACCGCTTACGAGGCGGACATCGGGGCGCATGTGTTCCCGACCGAGAAGTTTCGCGGTGTGTTCGAGCGCTTGGTCGCTGAGGATGGACTCGAGCGGCCGCTCGAGCCGGAGCGACCGGACCGCGAAGTCTTGCTCCGGGTTCATACCGCGGAATACATCCACGACCTCGAGCGCGGCCGCCATACCGAACGCACGATCGCTAGTGAGCTGCCGATCACCGGCGAGATCGTCGAGTGGTTCATGCTCTCGTGTGGCGGCACTGTGCTGGCGTGCCGGCAGGCGCTCGCGCTCGGGTGGGCGGCGCATCTCGGAGGCGGTTTTCATCACGCCTTTCCAGCACACGCCGAGGGGTTCTGTTACCTGAACGACTTGGCGGTGGCGGCCCGGGCGGCGCAAGCCGACGGAAGTGTAGAGCGAGTGGCGATCATCGATGTCGACGTTCACCAGGGCAACGGCACGGCGGCGATCTTCGCCGATGATCCTACCGTGTTTACCTTCTCGATCCACCAGGAAGACAACTACCCGATCAAGGCGCGGAGCGATCGTGATATCGGGCTCATGTCGTTCGATCCCGGTCGGGAGGGGGGTCCGTCGGTGACCGACGATGCTTATCTAGCCGTGCTCGAGCCCGCGGTGATCGAGACGCTTGACGACTTCCGACCGGAGCTCGTGTTGTATCAGTGCGGAGCCGACCCGTACGAGCGCGATCAGCTGGGCGGGTTCCGGCTCACGCTAGAGGGCCTAGCTCGCCGGGACGCCACCGTGCTGGGTGCGTGTCACGAGAGGCGGATCCCGGTGGCGATCACGCTGGGGGGTGGATACGCCATCGACGTTGCGGACACGATCGCGATCCACCTCGAGACGGTTCGCACCGCGCGCCGGATCTGGGCCGGTCCTCAGGAGATCACGCGCTGAGCGATCCGGTCGTACCACCGGGCGCGCCGGTACCGATCGAAACCGGCCGCGGCAACATGCTGGCAGCGTTCAGCGACCGCGGCTTTCGACTGTTTTGGGCCGGTGCGCTGATCTCGAACATCGGGTCATGGATGCAGAACGTGGCCCAGGGGTGGCTCGTGCTCGAGCTCACCGATTCGGCGTTCATGCTTGGGC
>JBDHIC010000107.1:0-6385 GCA_039589035.1 Gemmatimonadota bacterium
CGTTTGTCGATCTCAACCACGACACGGTGCGACGCATCGAACTCGACAGCGACTATTCCGGTCTGGGACACCTATACCTGCCCGAAACGGTGCTCGACGCAGACCTCTTTGTGTCGCTGCCCAAGATGAAGACCCATCACTGGGCGGGCGTGACACTGTCGATGAAGAACTTGTTCGGGATCGTCCCTGGATCCGTTTACGGCTGGCCCAAGAACCTGCTTCACTGGGCAGGCATCGGAGACAGCATCCTCGATATCAACGCCAGCATCGGTGTGCCGCGGTTCAACATCGTCGACGGGATCGTCGGGATGCAGGGCAACGGTCCGATCCAAGGCGATCCGATCCGCAGCGGCGTCATGGTCTTTGGCGGCGATCCAGTGGCGGTCGACGCGACCTGCTCTCGGCTGATGAACATCGACCCGTCGAAGATCGGTTACCTCAAGCAGGCCGACGCCTTCCTTGGTAACCTCGGGTACGATGTCATCGAGCAGATCGGTGAGTCGGTGGATCGGTTCCAGCAGGACTATCAGGTCCTGGAACACTTTCAGCGCGCCAAAGCAACCCAGCGGATGACGAGCGGCTAGGGCGGGTACGGTGACCGCGCTCGACGTTAGGAGCGGGCTGAGTCGGCGTGGTCTATTGGCTGCGGGGCGCAACTTGGCGATCGTTCTCCTGCTGGGTATCGGATTCCTTGTGGCATCGGTGGTTTCGGGGTGGATCGTACCGCCGTACTTGTTCATCCTGGCCGCAGGTTTGCCGATCGCCGGGATCGCGCTGCTCGGTGCGGGCCGCGACCGCGGCATCTGGATAGTCTATATCCTGGGTTTTGTTGCATTCGCTTATCTCCGTGCCTTAGCCGACGAAACTCCATTCCCAGTTCAGTTCTCCTACGCTATCGACCTCGAGAGAGCTCTTTTCTTGGGAACCGTCCCGACCATTTGGTTGCAGGCCAAATTCTATCAGCTGGGTCAACCTTCATTGGTCGACCAGGTTACGGTCTTTATTCACTTTACATATTTCTTTGTGCCCCACGTCTTTGCCTTCACGCTCTGGCGGCAGAACCACCTGGCCTTTCGGCGCTACGTCGCCGGGGCGGTGGGGTGCTACTACCTCGCGTTACTATCATGTATTGTGCTGCCCACAGCGCCGCCATGGCTAGCTGGGCAAACGGGCCAGCTGGTGCACGTCTACCGCGTCGTGGAGGACGTGCTGACCAACGCCAACCCCGCCGCATACGATTACGCCTACCAGGTGGCCGGGACGAACGCCGTGGCTGCAATGCCATCGCTCCACTTCGCGATCGCCTATCTGATCGCGCTGGCCTCGAGAGCACTGGGGATCCGGTCGGGGACTCTAGGCGTGAGCTACGCGATCGCGATGGCATGCGCGCTCGTCTACGCCGGCGAGCACTACGTCGTCGATCTTATCGCCGGTGGTGTGCTTGCTGTGGTGGCTTGGAGAATCGCTGTCCGGGCGAATCGTGGTCGCTCACCCAGCGACTCGGCCCACCTCCCTGCCGACGAGAATGCGGCGCGATGAGCGGAGGCTCCAGAGCGAGACTGCGTAGATAACGATCGACAGAAGGTAGAGGGCCTTCAGGCCAAAAATCAGCGACACGTACTCGAGCAGCCCCCCTAACACTGCCCCCAACAGATTCGATCCTAGCGCCACGGCGATGTTCTCCGTGCTCGCGAACGTCGTGGCGAAAATAATCGCCGCGAAAAACAGCGGTGTGGCGATCAAGACTGACCCGAGCCCAAGCTCGAGATATGGACTCACTCCAAGTAGCACCTTGAGGTCAAAAAAGTAGTTGAAGAGCAGGCTCGCCCAAAGGAGAGCGTAGACCCAGGTGAGGTGCTCAATTCTGGTCCGGAACACAACCCAGTTCGCGAGCAGCACGACGCTCAGGATCGCGGCGAAAACAACGGCGTTCACGACCCACGTCGCCCCATACAACAGAGCGAATTCAGTGATGCTTTTCGTTTCGAGCAAGAGAAACCCCGCACCTAGAGCGAAGAAATGCACGTTGAGTTTCCGGGGCTTCGGGGATGCACCGTAGATCAGCCCGGCTGACAGCAGGAACAACGCCACCAAGAGGCCTCGATAGTCGGACGGGATGCTCCGCCCCCTCAGGTACAGGTAGGGCCAATCGTCGACCGCGGAGATCGCCTTGGCCGCCGACAGCGTGATTCTTTCTGGGTGACTCGTCGCCATCGGCACGTGGTGCCGTCCGTCGTTGGAGATCACCAGTGTCGTCCACTCATTCGGCCACTGGTACACAGCGGGATCGCTTCCAAACACCTCTCCCATCGTCTTGAAGAAGCGTTCCTTGATCCATTGCCGATGGGCGACAAAAGTGATGACGAGAAGGCCGTCTTCGGCCAACAGTCGGCGTGCGCTCTCGAGACTCTCCCTCGTGTATACGAAGCTGTCGAGGCGAATGCTGCTCATGCGCGCGAAGAGGCGGTGCGCGTCAAGTGTTCCGAACACGATCAAATCGTACGTTTCATTGGACATCTTCAGGTGCGATCGCGCGTCGTTTGTGAAGCGCCGCACTCGCGGGTCGCGATACGGAAGATCGGGATGGTGCTGGTACCCGAGGTCAAAGATCACCGGATCGATCTCTACGACGTCTACGCGTTCAACCCCTTGCCGTAGAGCCATCGACGTGTCGTTACCCATACCTGCGCCGAGGACCAGCACCTTCTCGGGGCGGATCAGCTGGTATGGGAACGCGTAGCGTTCGCGGAACTGACGAAAGAACTGCGTGTCGATCCGATCGGGGTCCATCGTGATGGCCCGTTGGTGGAAGTCGTCGTCGACAAGAAGTCGGAAAAACGTCTCGTCGACATCTTCCGAAGCTTCAGGATCCGTGGCTTCGACCAGCGAGATCTTGTAGTACGGAGACCAGATCGTCGTGACACCCTTTGAGTACCCGGTGAGAGCGACCATTCCGAGGATGCCCAGGCTGAGCACCGCATACCGGGCTCGCTTTCGCGTCGTCAACCACAAGAACCCGCCTAGTGACACAGCGAACCAAACGAGTGGCGGCAACGAGAACAAGCTGACCAAGGCGAATGCGACGATCCCCGCAATGCTGGCCAGGATGTTGATGGTGTAACCAACTAGTGGACGAAACGCCTCGAACGCGGTCTCAATACGCTGACCGATCGGCACGAAACACAATGTCGTCAGCAGAAAGAAAACCACCACCGTCACGGAGACGTGCACGCTAAACAGATTGACGCGGGAGAAGTTCTCCCAGATGTACGTTTCCGTAGACGGGGAGTAAACCTGGGCGAACCGAAACAGAAACACGCTCACGACGAGAATCGCGATCGAGGCAAACACCCTGTGCAACGTGTCCGATCCGCGCCCTCTCAGAATGCCCAGACCCAGACCCAAGAAGGCCGCGAGCAGGATCAGATTGCTGTAGTAGGCGACCTCGCGAACGTAGCCCGGGACCCAGCGGATGCATGCCAGTTCGAAGAATAGACTTAAGAAACTGACGACGAACAGATCCCAGAACGTTCGCTGCTTCAAGTATTGACGCGCGTTCATCTACGGACCTCGCACCAGGAAATACTCGTTGTACGGGCGATCGTCGTTGATTCGAACGTCCGGGTCGTTTCCAAGAACCCGCTCGACCGAAATGTCAGTCTCGAGGATCGTTGCGACGAAGCGGTCAATCTCCGTGTCTGGCCCGGTGTTCCACTCCAGCATGTCGTTCCGCGCGGCGAGCGGCATCCGCGCTATGAACTCTTCCACGGTCGGCTCGTCAAACGGTTCTTCAGATGCCAGGATATGCCACCCCCAACCCTGGAACGAAGGGTACAGGCGCACGTACTCGAACTCCTCCAGGATCGACCTAAGCACCGCGCTCAGCGGCGTCCGCCCGACGACGTCGGGATCGGTTGCCTGCTCGAGCGTCCGATCGTGGAAAAACGCCGCGCCGGGGTACCACTGTTGGACCACGCCTCCATGGTTGAGTCGTTTCTTTAGCAGTCGATAGAATTCGATCGAGTACAACAGACTGGAGCCCGCGGCCTGCACGGGGGGCGGTGGATCGATCGTAATCACATCAAACGACTTGTTCGTCCGCTGCAAGTACCGTCGCCCGTCATCGATTATGATCTCGCCCCGCGGGTCCGACATGAGCCTCTGGGCGTCATCGAAATAGAAGGGAAAAGCGTCTCGAACACTCGGGACGAGCTCCACAGCGGTCGTGTCGATCCCCCAGCTCATAAGAGATCGGAACGTGGTCCCCATCCCGAAGCAGATCACCAGCGCCGAGTTCGCGTCGCCCCCGTGGAACGCCAACGGCATGTGCGACATGATCTTGGTGATTGGGTTCTTGTGTGTGATCCCGATGCCGTTGACGAGCAATCTCTGTCCATCCCGACCAATTCCTTCTCCGTACGAGATCACCGTAGCCGTATGGTCGCGTCGCACCTCCGCGCCCTTGGCGAGCACTGTTCCCTCCTCAAAACTCACGCTCACCGTCGCAGCTAGCAGAAGCAAGACGAGCGACACCCCCGCGAGTCCCAACTGCCATCGAGACCGATGCACTGCTCTTCGCCAACTCCACGCCGTCAACAACACAAACGGGGTTGTGAGGAGAACCATCGCGTATCGGACACCAATCACCGGGAGAATCGCGTACGACGCAACGAGCGGACCGAGAATGCATCCGATCACGTTGATTGCGTATGCGCGGCCCGCACTGGCCGGAAAACCCCGGGACCATCGATCGATCAGCTTTGGCGTCAGATAACCGAGCAGAAAGCAGAACGGGAAGATGCTGATGAGAATTACGATCCCCGCCGAGGAAACACGCGGATCGTTCATCAGCACAGGAAGCGGAGACACCAACGCCAGTGCGGCGAGCAGCGTCGGTGTCCGGGCGACGAAAGAGCGATGAAGGTGGCGCCGGTACAGCCAAGAACCGAGATACGTCGCCACCAGGTACGTGAAAAGAAGCAACGCAAACGAGTAGACCGTCGTTCGCAGGACCGGGGTGAACGCACGAGTCCACACGACCTCGAGGGCTAGAGCGGAGAAACCTGTCATAAAGAGGATCGTCGCTACGCCCCACATACGAGCCGGTGTCGGCAACTTGCTTTCGCCACTCGGCGGGGCCGTAACCTCGATATCGTCGCGTAACCCGATTCCATCACGATTGGGGTGCAGCCGACCCATCGCGAACGCGATCGTTCCGATCACGAGATTCAGCGTTGCAGCTACCGCCAGGGTAGTAACGAACCCAAGAACTTCGATCAGGACGATCGCGGTGACGGCGGTTCCGACTGCAGCTCCGGCGACGTTAGCGGTGTACAGATAACTAAAACTGCTGTTCTGCGATCGGTCGATCTCCTTGACGAAGAGCATCATCAACGGAAACGTCGCGCCCATCAGGACACACCACGGGAGGATCGATACCGCGAGCACCGCTGCGGATACGAACAGATACGACCCGGAGTCCATGCCTCCGATTGGAAGTAGTAAGCGCTGCCCGGCATCAAAAAGACGCGGGACGAGAAACGCCCCGAGCCCGATGCCCAGCTCGCAGATCGCGTAAAAATAGACCGCGCTCCATCCGGTTCTGCGTGTCCACCCGGTCACCTGTCTCCCTGCCGCCCACGATCCAATGGCGAGACCGAGCATGAAGACCGAGATGACAACCGAGAGAACCGGCGTGATGACGCCAAAAGCGGCAAACGCCAGGCGGACCCAGACTACCTGATACAGGAGCCCGCAGAAACCTGACAGAAAAAAGGTCAGGATGAGCGGTGCGCGAAAGCGTCTCACCAGATCCGGGGTCATCCACGCTCCATCGAAAAACTGGCTATCCCCTTACCAAGAGGCATCTTACATAGGACAAACACCCGTGAATGAGCAAATATCGAGCCGTCGAGAGAGCGCTTCGAGGGGATCTAGTGTGCCAGCCCGCGATCCTCGGTTTACGATCGGTCGTCCGGGCCGGTTCGGAGCTCGGGCCCCTTGATGCCGGTCACCTCGCCGCCCACCTCCTTGATCCCAACCACCGGCCCGTGCCCCAAGGAGTCCCTGAACAGCGGCGCCCTCAACCACCAACTTTCTACGATCCAACCACCTTCGACGAGGCGCCGAAAACCGATCCTACCGGTAGCCACGGCGGCGTGGTGACGCCACGGTAGACCGACGTAGCCGAATTCCAGATGATCGAGTCCGCCCGAGGCGCGGTCAACCCACACAACGCCTTCGATATCGACCTTGTCGTACCCCTGGAGAGGCGAGAAAGCGATTCCCAACAACCCTCGCGGGCCGCGCTTCTCGATCAACCGAAAACAGTGCCGATCGAGAAACGAGTTAGACACGAGCGCGGCCGCATCCGGACCGTAGTACT
>JBDHIC010000108.1:0-12573 GCA_039589035.1 Gemmatimonadota bacterium
GTCCTTGAACGGCAGCGTGAACACGCCACGCTGCAGCTCGATCGGGCGCTGGTCTTTGACCAGCCCCAGGTTGCCGTTGTAGACCGTCACCGCCAGCGTGCGCGGGTCGGGGTCGTCGCCCATGACGGTGGCGCCGTCGGTCACCGCCAACAGCCCGCCCACCGCCAGTACCACCAGCATCAGCTTCGTGCGCATCGGATTACTCCTTCTGTCCACTAGTATTTGATCTGGATGCGGTACTTGAGCACGGTCTCGCCGTGGGCATCGATCGGCACACCGAACTTGACCGTAAACGCGTCCATCTTCTCGTAGTCGTGCGTGTTCGACAGCATCGTCCAGTCGCTCGGCAACGGTTCGACGACCTCGACCACGATCCGCTCGTCCTTGTGGTTGCGGATCGTCACCTCGAACGCGCATTCGTAGAGGTGACCGCTCGACAGCACCTTGAAGTCGGATTGGATCCGCTCGGCGACGATGTCGAACGCTTCGCCGACCTTGAGCTTGACCCGCTCGTCGCGCGGCGTATGGTCGATGCGGTCCTCGCCGATCAACTGCAGTGAGCCGTCGGTGTCGGCCTTGTAGAGCCGCACCACGCCGCCCGGCAACGCGATCCCGAGACCGTTCCGCTTCTTGTTATCGAACTCCTGGTAGACACCGATCTTCAAGCCCTTCTCACCGCCGTACTGCTGCGTGTAGTACCACGGCGCACCAGCCAACCGGTACACCTTGTCGGTCTTTACTCCGTCGCCTTCCAAGAGCCGGATCTGCTTGGTCTGGTTGTTCTTGATCGTCGTCGGACGCGGCAGGTCGTACAGGTGGTACTCGAAAAACGTACGCTCCTCAAATGACGCCGCGTCCTGGGCCACGGCGGCCTCGCGCAGCGCCACTCGGCCGTCCACAAAGGCGGGTCCCTGGGGCGCGCGATGGATGTCGCCGGCGACGAGCTTGAGCTTGGCGTTGGGGTAAGCAGTCCCGCTCGAGTTCTGTAGCGTCACCCAACCGCCGAGCGACAACGTCTTATCGTCCTCGCCCAACGTCGCTACGTAGTCGGCCTTCCAGTTGAGCCCCGTCGTCAGGTACGACACCTCCACCGGCTCGGGGCCCG
Organism: Gemmatimonadota bacterium; assembly: GCA_039589035.1. Taxonomy (GTDB): domain Bacteria; phylum Gemmatimonadota; class Gemmatimonadetes; order JACCXV01; family JAHWKZ01; genus CAMYLR01. The sequence continues at coordinate 1,106 of JBDHIC010000108.1, forward strand.
AGCGGTCGCTCTTGAGCGTCCACACCAGCGTCGGCAACGCCTTGAGGTCACCCTTGAGGTCGGGCAACACCACTCGACCCGGTGGGTTGAGCGCGATCGAGTCGCCGATCTGGTACACCGCACCACCCTGCACCGACAGCAGCTTCGCACGGACCGGGAACTCCTCGTTGTGCTCGCCGCGACGCATGTACAACGTCACCGTCTCGCCGACGTATTTCTCGAGCAGCGCCTGCGGCGTCAGCAGGTCGTACTCGTAGTTCTGTTCGAGCACGTTGACCGCGCCGGGATGGCCCAGCGCACTGAACGCCACCGACGTCGGGTCGATCTGGGCGGCGACGTCCTTGAACGGCAGCGTGAACACGCCACGCTGCAGCTCGATCGGGCGCTGGTCTTTGACCAGCCCCAGGTTGCCGTTGTAGACCGTCACCGCCAGCGTGCGCGGGTCGGGGTCGTCACCGCCAACAGCCCGCCCACCGCCAGTACCAGCAGCATCAGCTTCGTGCGCATCGTCCTATGCCTCCCGTGAATCGAGGTATCGATCTCCTGGCCTGACTGACCTTTGCTACAGCCGGGATGGCGGTTTATTCCATGGGTCCCGCTGGACGTCGCTCGCGGGCCTTCGTAGGCTGGTTCACCGTGGATCGTCCGTTCGTCCTCGTCATCGGCTCGATCAATGAGGATCTGGTCGTCAGCGCCGATCGGTTGCCCCAGCCGGGTGAGACCGTCACCGGCGGTGTCTTTCGGCGCTTTGGCGGCGGCAAAGGGGCCAATCAGGCGGTCGCCGCGGCCACGATCGGTGCCGACGTGGCGTTCATCGGAGCGGTTGGCGATGACGACCTGGGTACGACCGCGATCGACCGACTGGGTGAGAGAGGGCTCGACGTAACCGGCGTGACACGAGTCGAGGGCACAGCGACCGGTGTCGCGATCATCGTGGTCGACCGTAACGGAGAGAACCAGATCGCCGTCGCCTCGGGCGCCAACGCGGTGGTCGACCGAGAGCTCGTCGATCGGGCGCTGACCGGCCGGGCACTGCGTCCCGACGGCGTGATGTTGGCGAATCTCGAGGTCGGGGACGGAGCGGTTCTAGCGGCAGCAGAAACCGCCGCCGCAAACGGTCTCACGCTGGTCCTAAACCCGGCACCCGCGCGCCCGATTCACGAACGACTGGTCGAGCTGGCTCCGATCCTGACGCCCAACGAAGGCGAAGCCCGGACCTTGACCGGCATCGCCCAACCTGAAGCCGCGGCCGCTGCACTGTTTGGCCAAACCGGCGATGCGGTGATCGTGACGCTGGGCAACGCCGGCGCGCTCGTCGTCAACGGTGGTGGCGCGCGGCGTTACTCAGCGATCGATGTCGAGCCGATCGACTCGACTGGCGCCGGCGATGTGTTCAACGGCGTGCTGGCCGCGCGTCTGGCGGCCGGCGACGCGCTCGACGATGCGGTTCGCTGGGCGATCGTCGGCTCTGGTCTCGCAGTCACCGAACGGGGTGCTCGCAAATCGATCGCCACGCCGGACGCAGTCACGTCGAGGCTCGCCGAAGTGCGTGGGCCCAACTAGAGCGTTAGGGGATCCGATGCGGGAGTTCATCGTCGACACCGACACCGCCTCCGACGACGCAGTCGCGCTGATCATGGCGCTCCGTTGGCCGGATGTCGACGTGCTTGCGATCACCACTGTGTCGGGCAACGTCGAGGTCGCGAACGCCGCGCGAAACGCGCTCATCACAACCGAGTTGTGCGGGTCCGACGTGCCGGTGTACGTCGGCAGCGAGCAACCGCTCCGAGTCGAACCGCACTACGCCCACTTTTTTCATGGCAGCGACGGGCTTGGGGGTCGTGGGTATCCCGAACCGAAGCGATCGCCCGAGGACAAGCACGCGGTGGACGCCCTGATCGCGACGATTCGCGATCACCCGGGTGTAACGCTGGTGACACTAGGTCCGCTGACAAACATCGCCGCGGCACTCGAGCGCGAGCCAGAGATCGCGACCCAAGTCTCCACATGTGTCGTCATGGGGGGGGCCGCGTGCACCGTCGGCAACATCACACCGGCCGCCGAGTACAACCTGTGGGTCGACCCCGACGCCTCGAACATCGTGTTCTCGTCCGGATTGCCGATCGTGATGGTCGGATGGGAGCTGTGCCGTGGTGAGGCGAACCTCGACGATGACGAGATGGACGCCGTCCGAGCGATTGGAACCGAGCTCGCACGGTTCGCGATTGAGAGCAACGCGGCCGCGATCGAGAGCAATCGCGAATGGCTTGGCGATCCGGGGCTCGGGCTACCGGATCCGGTGGCGATGGCGGTGGCACTCGATCCTGATCGCGTCGTGCGCCGGGCATCGCGACATCACGTAGAGATCGAGCACACCAGCGAGCTCACCCGTGGGATGTCGGTCGTCGACCAGCTCGGAGTTCGCAACCTGGAACCGAACGCAACCGTGATCTGGGAGATCGACGTGCGGCGCTTCAAGGAGATGCTGCGCCAGTCGTTGTCCTAGGGGCGCCGCCCCGGCTTTGTCACGATTCCCTTTGTCCAAGCGCTCCCTGGATAGAGATGGCCTTTCGAACCATCGAACGGGAGACGAGCATGAAGAGATTGTGGGTCATATCCTCGATCGCGATCGCGCTTGGTACGCTGACGGCGTGCGATAGCAGCAACCCCATCGCATCATCCTCGCCGGAATACGATCCAGATATTCCGACCGAGTGGGTCGCAGCGGTCACCAACCCCTACTTCCCCCTGATTCCGGGCTCTTCGTGGATGTACGAGAGCGAGACCGACGAGGGAAGCGAGACGATCCAGGTGGAAGTACTTCAGGAGAAAAGGATGATCATGGGGGTCGAGGCTACGATCGTGCATGATCAGGTGTTTCTCGACGGCGATCTGATCGAGAACACCTTCGACTGGTACGCTCAGGCGGCCAACGGAGACGTCTGGTACCTGGGGGAAGCCACGGAAGAGCTGGAGGACGGTATCGTCGAAAGCACCGAGGGCTCTTTCGAGTGGGGGGTCGACGGAGCACTCCCGGGGATCATCATGTGGGGGAACCCCGTCGCGCACATCAATGAGGAGTACAGGCAGGAGTTTTACGAGGGCGAGGCCGAGGATTGGGGCGAGGTGATTCGGGTCGCCCAAAGCATCAGCATCCCATTCGGGGATTTCGACGACTGCATCGTTACGGACGATTGGAACGCGCTCGAGCCAGGTACGTTGGAAAATAAGACCTCTTGTCCCGGAATCGGGGTTGTCTTCGAAACCCAGGTCCAAGGCGGGGACCAGGAGGTATTCCTCGTCGATTTCCAGATGCCCTGAGGCGAACGGCCCTGGCCGGTCGATGTCTTAGGGACGCCGAGCCAGCAGCGAAACCAGGCTGTCGGCCAGCGCTTGTGCGCGCTCGCGCTCCGCCGGCTCGAGGTTCCCGCCGGACCCAAGGCTATCGTACCAGAACTCGAGGGCCGCATTGGCCGCCAGCGTGTCGCTCTCGGCGATCGCGTACCGAGCGCGCATCTCGAACCGGGACAACGGCTGGGCTTCGGGGTCGACCTCGATCTGCGCCTCGAGCTTGTCGGCGACGTCCAGGGCCTCGCCCTCGGCCACCTTGCCATCCTCGCCGGCGGCCCGCTTCTGCTTGTAGTACCCGTCCTTTAGTGCCTCTTCTTCGTCGGGAGGCGGCGGGGCCACGGCGTCGGGTTTCTCCTGGCCGACTTGATCTCGGAACACCTCGCGCTTGGCCTCAGCGGCGTGCTCCACCTCACCGACTGCGGGCACTTCTCGATCGGCGCCGATCTGGTTCTCGCGCAGGTCGTCGACGCGGTCGCCTTCCTCGAACTTCTCATTACCAAACCGGACTCGGTTTGGATCGACGGCCCGCCCACCGGTGATCACGGCGGGTTCGTCCTCAAGCTCCCGGGCGCGGTCGACGGGCGCGGCTAAGCGCGCGTCCCGATCGAGTTCCTCGTTGCGCGCGCCGCGACGCATGTTGTCGAGCTCGCGCAGCTCGCTTTCGTCGTACGATCGCTCGAGCGTCTCGGTCTCTGACTTGAGCGCCCCGAGCGCGTCCACCTCACTGGACCGCGGCTCGCCTGCTGGCGGCAACGTCTCGGGACCATCGACCTCGCCCCGTTCAGATGACTCGGTTGGGCGCAACGCTCGCGACACATCGTCCGGCCCGCGCACTCCTTGCTGGACAACGATCACCACCGCCAGCACGGCGACCACCGCAGCGGCGGTCTGCGGCACGTGGTGCGCCAACCAACCGCGCTTCGACCGCGCGTGCTTGGCCGAGGTCCGAGCGACGATCTCTTGCCTGACTCGGGCCCAATCGGGCTCGCTTTCAGCCGCCATCGCACGCTCAGCGTCGTACCCCTTCTCGACCGTCGACGAGAACGCAGCCAGGTCGGCCAGCGCATGCATACAATCGCCACACACCTCGAGGTGCGCCTCGACCTGACGGCGCTGCTCGTCCGATAGCTCACCGGTTCGGTAGTGATCGAGCAACGCCACGACGTGGTCGTTACCAGAGATCGACCCGTTCGTCATGCGCTCCACGCCACTCCCTTCGATTCCAAACAGATCCGCATCTTCTCGCGCGCCCGTCCCAACCGTGACATAACGGTACCCTCCGGGACCCCCAGCGCGGCCGCGATCTCACGATAGCTAAACGCTTCGCCGTGCCGCAGATCAAAACACTCGCGCTGCTCGGCCGGCAGCGTGGCCCGGCACTCAGACAACGCCAGCGCTAGCTCGCGGTTCTCGACCACATGGTCGGTCGCGTCGCCGGCGGAGACGATCGGCGCGCCCTCAGGGTCCTGGAACGAAAGCAAAGACCACACCTTCCTTTTGCGCAAAACATTCAGGCATCGGTTTCGCGCGATCGAATAAATCCACGTATGAAAGCGATATGTCGGGTCGTAGTCCGACAACCGCTCATAAGCCTTCACGAACGCTTCCTGAACGACGTCCTCGGCCTCGTCACCGTCGCCCAGCAGCCGCACACAGCTCCAGTAGAGCCGCTGTTGATAGCGCTCCACGAGCAACGAGTAGTGCCGACCCTCGCCGGCCAGGATGCGTTCGATGAGCGCGGCTTCCTCAGCCCGCTCGTCAGACGTTATCTCCTGTTGGGTGGTACCCGCCGAGTCGGCGTTCATTCCGCTCGGCTCAGCGGGTGCCGACGCGGCTCGGTCCAGGCAAGTAGACGCCCCCTGAGTCGGTCAACTCGCTGGCCACCGCCCGGATGTCGTCATCGAGGTTCGATCGCACGGTGGCCACGTTGCGCCGGACATTGCGCCAAGCTTCGTTGACGATCAGCCTAGCCCGCCGCACATGCGCCGCACCGCTTTCGCCGTCGTCAGCCCGTCGCCCGCGATCGGCGCGCGATATCACGGCCGCCATGCGGTACAGATCGATCGCCGCCGCGGCGATCCGCTCGAGCACCAGCTGGCGTTCGATGATCTTCTCCCCGTGACGCCGGAGCGCCCATTCCACCACGCCCGCAAAGTCGGCCACGTACTCGGACAGCGGACCCGCGATCGCCTCGACCTCCGGATGAAGCTCTGGTAGATCCGGGTCGACGAGCGTACGACGCGCCCGCTCGCGGGCGTACTCCGACAACACGCCCAGCTGGTTGATCGGGTCTCGCAGCGCCTTGGCCACGGCCTTTAGATGCGCGCCAGGTTCCTCGAGCCCGGCCAGGGCGGTGTACAGGCGTAAGATCTCGTTGGTGCCTTCGAAGATCAGGTTGATGCGCGCGTCCCGCAGGTCGCGCTCGTACGCAAACTCTTGCATGTACCCCATTCCACCGGCGATCTGCAGTGCTTCGTTCGTCGCGTGCCAGGCCGCTTCCGAGCAGTACACCTTGCAGATCGCGGATTCGAGCGAGTAGTCGTCGTCACCCCTGTCGACCAGACCAGTCGTGAGATAGACCATCGACTCGCAGGCGTAAGCCTCGAGCGCCATGTGGACCAGCTTGCGCTGCGTCATCTCGAAACTGGCGATCGACCGATCGAATTGTCGGCGCTCGGTCGCAGCTCGCATCGCGACCGCGAGCGCGTCCTTGATACCACCTACGCAACCGGCCGCCAATCCCAACCGTCCTGAGTTCAGAACCCCCATGGCGACCTTGAACCCGTGACCGACGTCGCCGAGGACGTGATCAGCGGGAACCACGGTGTTCTCGAAATGGACCTCCGTGGTCGACGACCCCCGAATGCCCAGTTTGTGCTCTTCCGGCCCGCTGGTGACTCCCCCTAGGGATCGTGGGACGATGAACGCGGTGATGCGATCGACGATCTCCCCATCCCGTTCGACCTCGGTTTGCGCGAATACGGTGAAGACCTCGGCGAAGCCGCCGTTCGTTATCCAGATCTTGGTCCCGTTCAAGGTGTAGGCGTCGCGATCTGCGTCGTAGACGGCCCGCGTCTGGATCGATGCTGCGTCCGATCCGGCGCCCGGCTCTGTCAGCGCGAAAGCCGCGAACTGCTCACCGCGCGCGAGCGGCGGCAAAAAGCGTTGCTTCTGCTCCTCGGTGCCGTAGGCTAGAATCCCTTTGAGTCCGATTGACTGATGCGCGCCGAGCGTCACCACGATCGATGTGTCGATCGTCGCCACCTTCTCGAAGATCTTGGCGTACAGCGTTTCCGACCCCCCGAAACCATCATAAGCCTCGGGCACGGCTCAGCGAGTCCAGACAGAACTTCGGTTGGGATCTCTCCCTCCGCGTCGATCGCCCGGCTATCGATGTGCTGTTCGGCGAACTGATCGAGCGACCGCCCCAAGATGTCGGCCGTCTCTGCTTCGTCGGGCGAGATCTCGGGATACGGGAACAACCCGTCGGGTTCGATGTGGCCCAGGAAGAAGGGTCGTACGACGCTCATCGTGTCGTCCCGGCTGGCTCCCCCGCGCCTGGCAAGAGGATCGCGCTGTTGACGATCACCATGTCGACGACGGGCGCAGCGCGCACCCCGAGCCCTTCGGCCAACTCGCTGGTGCGGCGCAGTTGCTCGTACCAACCGATGATTGTCATTCCCGGTACGACGATCCCGGCCACCGCCAGGACCCTGAGCACCGTCGCCGGCCACAACGACGCCCGGCCGCGGCCAAGCACGTAGACCGCCATCATCGCGAGCGCGATGGTGCCCATCGCCGCAGGCGCAGTCGCCTCGAGCAGTGGCTCCAAGAAACTGGTCACAGTCCCAGACCGGGCTGAGAATCCTCGGCGCTCGGTACCGTCATTCGCGGTGCGCCGTAGAAGCCTCCCTCCCAGCGGGCGCGCTCACGGAGCTCGGGGGCCGGGGCGAAGCGTGAGTCAAGCGCCGCCGACCATTCGTCCAATCGATCTACGATCGGCGCCAAACCGACGTCATCCGCCCAACGCAGCAGCCCACCTCGAAACGGTGGCCATCCGATGCCCATGACGAGTGCCAGGTCGCCGTCGCCGGGACTGGCGACGATTCGCTCGGTCAGTGCTCGGGAGGCCTCGTTGACCATCGGGTACACACACCGCGTCACCAAGTAGTCGGCGTCGAACACGGCGGCTTCCCCAACCCCCTCCGATCCCATCCCCAGCTCGGCTCTCAGATCACCGTCAGCCGATTTTCTGCGTCCGCCTTCATACAGATAGAAACCGCGCCCCGATTTCTTGCCCATCCGACCCGAGTGCTCGAGCCGCTGGAGGAGTGCGTGCGGCCGCATGCGGTCCGGAAACGCTGCCGCCATGACCTTGCCGACTTTGGCCGCCACATCGAGCCCGATCTCGTCGAGCAGCGCCAGCGGGCCCATCGGCAACCCGAACTTCTCGAGCGCGTGATCGAGCGCTTCGATCGATACACCCTCGGCGTACAGGTGAGCAGCCTCGTTCAGATACGGCATCAAAAGTCGATTGACCCAGAAGCCCGGACCGTCGCCGACCACGACCGGCGTCTTTCCAAGGTCGCAAGCCAGCTTGTGCAACGTGGCAACCGCAGTCGGTGAAGTGTGCTCGCCGCGAACGATCTCGACCAACGGCATCTTCTCGACCGGGTTGAAAAAGTGAAGCCCGCCGAATCGATCCGGATCATCGAGGGCGGTCGCGAGATCATCGACTAGCAACGATGACGTGTTGGTAGCGAGCACGGTCTCCGGCCCGACCACCGACTCGAGCTCGGCCAAAACGCGGCGCTTGATCTCGAGATCCTCGACGATCGCTTCGACCACAACGTCGCTGCGCTGGAACCCTCGGTACGACGTCGTTCCCGAAATGCGGTTCATCAGCTGCCGAACTTCACGCCGTGTGAACTTGCCCTTGCGTTCCAGGCGGCGGGCGATTTTCGACGCATGCGCGAGACCGGCCGCAACTTGATCAGCAGCGATGTCCTTGAGCCGGACTTCGATTCCGTTGTAGGCCGCCACCTCGGCGATACCGCCGCCCATGACACCCGCGCCCAGGATACCCAGCCGTTTGACCGTCCGAGGCGTTCCCTCTGGGAGTGGCTTGCGCACGGTCTCACGACACTGATACAACCACATCAGGTTGCGCGCCGTAGATGAGGTGGCCAGCTCGCCGACGGCCGCCGCCTCGGCTTCAAATCCCGCCGCCAACCCGCCGACTTGGCCAGCTTCGACGGCATCGATGGCCGCGCGTGGCGCGGGGTAATGGCCACCCGTTCGTTCGCGCACCCGGCGCCGACTCTGATTGAACACGACCTTCCTCCCGACCGGGTTACGCTCGAGGACGTAGCCCGCCAATCCACGACCGCCCCCGCCCGGTACGCGCCGGCCACCGAACGCAGCTCGCGCCACCTCCTCGGCGGCGTCGACGAGCTTGGTCACCGGAACCACCCGATCCACCAAGCCGATTCGCTTCGCGCGGCTACCCGAAACCAACCGGCTGGTCAGGATCAGCTGCAGCGCTTGCTGAAGCCCGATCAGTCGCGGCGCGCGTTGCGTGCCGCCCCAGGCCGGAATGATCCCGAGCTGGACCTCGGGAAATCCGAGTCGGGTCGAGCGGTCATCGGTTGCGACACGGAACGAACAAGCCAGCGCGAACTCAAGCCCGCCACCGACACATGCGCCGTGAATCGCAGCCACCGTGGGCACGGAGACGTCTGCTACGCGTTGGAAGACTTCCTGACCGCGACGCGCCAGCGCGATCGCCGACTCACGTGAGTCAACGGAAGCCAACATTTCGATATCGGCCCCGGCGATAAAGGTGTCGGGCTTTGCGGAACGAAAAACGATGCCGGCCAGGTCCCCACGCGCGGTCAGCTCAGCCAACACCTGCTCGAGCTCGTCGAGAGTGTCCGCCGACCACAGGTTGACCCGCTTCTCAGGCGTGTCGAACATGACCTGTGCCAAGCCGGCCGCGTCGACGAGGTAGTCGAACGCTCTCGGCATCAGGCCTCGAAGACGATCGCTCCGCCGAGTCCGCCGCCGACGCACAGAGTCGCCAGACCCCACTCCGCGTCGCGCCGCTTCATCTCCAGCGTGAGCGTTAGCGCGAGCCGCGACCCCGTGGCCGCGATCGGGTGGCCAAGGGCGATCGCGCCACCGTTGACGTTCAACCGCTCGTCTCGGATCTCGCCAATCGGTTGCGATTGATTGAGCACCTCGCTTGCCCACTGTCGGGAGGGAAAGACCTCCATGTTGGCAAGCACGACGGCGGCAAAAGCTTCGTTTAGCTCGATCAGATCGATCGCATCGAGTGACACGCCCGCGCGATCGAGAGCGATCGGCGTGGCGACAGCCGGGCCGAGCCCCATCCGGCGTGGATCGAACCCAGCAAAGGCAAACGAAGCGATCCGCGCCAGCGGCTCGTGACCCAGCTCCGCGGCCCGGCTTTCCTCCATCAACAACAAGGCCACCGCGCCGTCGGTGATCATCGATGAATTGCCGGCGGTCACGGTTCCGTTTCGACGATCAAACACGGGTCTGAGCTTCGCCAACGCCTCCAAGCTCTGCTCGGGGCGGTAACCGATGTCCTCGGCGACCACGTCTCGGTAGGTTGGTGGGATAAACACCGGCGTTACCTCATCCGCGAAGCGACCCGCCGCCCACGCTTCGGCGGCACGCTGGTGCGACCGCAGCGCGTACTCGTCCTGCGCCTCGCGGGTCAGGTTGAACTCGCGGGCCAGAACCTCGGCTGTTTCGCCCATATTGAGCCCGCACACCGGGTCGGTGAGCCCCTCGGCCAAGGCGACCACGGGTTTTAGATGCGCCGGGCGGAGCTGTGTGGCAGCGGTGAGCTTGCCAGCCACCGACTTTGAGCGCGCCAGCTCGGACATCACATCGGAGAACTCGTCAGGATAATGGAGGGGCACGTTTGACATCGATTCGACGCCACCGGCGATGACGACATCCGCCTGGCCCAGGACGATTTGGTTGAAAGCGTCGGTGAGCGACTGAAATCCCGAGGCACAATTGCGCGCCACGGAGAACGCTGGTGCGCTCTCAGGCAACCCGGCCTCGAGAGCGGCAACGCGCGCGATATTGGGTGCGTCAGCTGGAGGAGCGGCGTTACCGAGAATGACCTCGTCGACGAGGCCTACGTCGACCGCGGTCCGTTCGACGAGTTCGCGAATTGCGGTTCGTGCCAACTCCAACGCCACGACGTGGGCCAACCCTGTCCCGGCTTTGGCGAACGGCGTTCGGACCCCATCCACGATGACGACGCGTCGATCGTGATCCCACTTGCCGGGTCGAGGCATGCTGCCTCCTTGAGTTGGCTCGCGCGAATCTCCGGGTCGACTAGTACACCGGCTCGAGGCTCGCGTTCTCGCCGGTCAACTGAACGGCCTGCTCTCCGCCCTCCGCTTCGACGCGCAGATTCCAGCGATAGCGTTGGCTGATCGAACCGGGGACAGGCGCGTCACCCAGAATCCACCACGAGCCATTGGGGACGGTGACCGTGGCCTGACCATCGGGATCGGTCTCCACTACTTGCAGAGGCTTCTCGCCGACCCGCGAGGCCTCGGCCGCCGCGAATGCATCTTCCGGCCAGGCACGCTCTTCCCAAGCGCGGCGCGTCTCTCGATACTCGTCCCGAACACCGGTGTAGCGATCGGTGATGTTCTGACACGACTCAAAGCGCTGCTTCTCGCGAGCGACAAGCGCCTGGTAGGCTTCAAACGCCTGGCGGTACTCATCCGATGTGCGATCCGAGATCGCGCTGGCGCGGGCCTGCACACCCTCGATCGAATCACTCGTTGCGCGATACGATGAGCATGCGTCTTGATACTGTTGCGAAAGCTGGCGGATCGCGTCCGCCGACGGCGGCTCACCAGGCTGGGACTGGCCCTCTAGCTCGGCATACAGCTCGTCGATGTCGTAAGGAAGGATGTCGAGCGACACGTTCGAAAGCGGCACCATTTCGCCTTCCGCATTCTCCCCGCGGGCGTCTAGCGTCAATTGAGTCTCTGTGCTGCACGCGACGAGTGCGCCGAGAGACAGCGTAAGCACGAGCGAGCTTCGGACAACTCCCACCGGTG
>JBDHIC010000109.1:0-9202 GCA_039589035.1 Gemmatimonadota bacterium
CTTCCGCATTCTCCCCGCGGGCGTCTAGCGTCAATTGAGTCTCTGTGCTGCACGCGACGAGTGCGCCGAGAGACAGCGTAAGCACGAGCGAGCTTCGGACAACTCCCACCGGTGAACCTCCTGGGCTGATGTTCAGTCTCGACAAGTTACCGGTCGCTTGGCGACACGAGCAACGTCGGCGTTACAGCTCAAACTGCGGGGTACCCGTTCGCACGACCCATGCACAGGTCGGCGCTCCGGTCAACCATCTCTTGGCGACCGCGCACACCTGCTCGGCCGTCACCGACTGGACCTCGGCCACCCATTTATCGCCGAAATCGTGACCGAGACCATACACCTCATAGGCGGCGAGTCGTGAAGCTTGCGCCATGTTTGTCTCGACACCGAGGAGGAATCGCCCCCGCAAGTAGTGCTTCGCCGCGGAGAGCTCATCGGCCCCAATCGGTTCGGTGACGATGCGGTTGAACTCGGCCGCCAACCCACGGGCCGCCTCCTCGACGCGATCGGGGTCGGTGACGATGTACCCAGCGAGGAACGATCCGTCGAGTCGATCGCTGTAAAACGTCGACACTTCATACGCCAGCGACCGTTTCTCTCGGAGCTCGATGAACAGCCGCGAAGACATCGATCCTCCCAGCACCGCAGAGATGAGCCGCGCGATCGGATAATCGGCGTGCGTGTAGTCGGGAGCTGGGAAGCCGTACACGAGGTACGCCGCATCCCGATCGAGGGCGAGTCGCTGAGTTCCACCACCGGGTTCGGGTGCGGGAGGTCGAGTCGGAGGGGGACCGATCGGAAACGGCCCGAGCTTCGACTCGAACATCGACAAAAAACGGTCGGTGTCGAAGCGACCAACGGCGGTAACAACAGGTGGCGTCGGCCTGTAGAACCGATGGGCAGCAGCCAGAACCTGGTCTCGGTCGACGTCGCGAACGGTTTCGCGATAACCGATCGCCGGCTTGTGATAGGGGTGGTCGCCGTAAAAAACCTCCCGAAAGAGGTCCAGCGCGCGGGTCACGAGCTCGTCCTCGCGGGCCTCGAGCGCGCCCAGCGTCTGCTCGACCTCGGACGCGACCTCGTCTTCGGCGAACGCGGGTTCGGTCAGAGCCTCGAGGAACAGCTCGGCAGCGGGCTCCCACGTCTCAACGGTAGCCTTCAACGTGACCGAGCCCATGTCAGTACCGGCGCTGGTATCCAGCTCGGCACCCAGCTCGGCCAACCGGTCCTGGAACGCGTCAGCCGACCGCTGCTTCGTACCCCTCGGAAGCACGCTCTGAACCAGTTGCGAGATACCGGCCTCTTCGTCGGCTTCGTAGAGCGAGCCCATTGGGATCGCCGCGTACAGGGCGACGATGTCGTTGGCGTCCAAAGGCCGGGTGAGGATCGTCGTGCCGCCAGACAATTCGTGTTTTTGGTGATCAAGAACCATCGGGGCCCACCCATGCTCGTACGGCGTTACTCGGGTCGCCGCGTTCGGTGAGCGCTCGCGTGGCGTCTTCGGTGGTCACCGCGGCGATGCCCTCGAGCAGACGACGAAAAGTCCCCGCGTCGCCATACAACACCTCGTGCTCCCCAAGCGTACCGGTAATGGCGGCGTTCGTCTCGGTCGCGTAGGCAAACTCGGCGGTCAGCATCGCTTTCGCGCGGTGCACCTCTTCTTCCTCAAAACCGGCTTCGATCGCCGTTGATACGACAGCGGTAATTTCAGACTCGACCTGTGCCCGTTTGTCCGGCGCACAAACCGCGTCGATCCCCAGGACGCCGGTTTCGCCGAGCGGATACATCCAGGCGCTCACCGATGTCACCAACCGCAGCTCGTCGATCAAGCGTCGATACAAGCGCGAAGTCATACCATCGCCGAGTATCGTGCTAGCCACATCCAGCGCGCAGAGCTCGTCGAAATCGGTCCGGCCGGCCGTTCTGAATCCCCAAGCCAGGTACCCCTGATTGATCTCCATCGTGTCTTCGACCGGATCCACAGCTGGTGGAGGCGGCTCTGGGGGCGCGCTGCCAGCTGTACCGCGTGGCAGCGGATCCAACCTTTCGGCCACCTGCTCGACAACTGTGGCTGGATCAACGTCGCCGGCGACTGCCACCACCAACCGCTCGGCAGCGTAGTGGTCTGACCAGTACTGGCGCATTACCTCGGGGGTGATACGATCCAGCGATTCGGGGGTCCCCAACACCTCCCGACCGTAGGGGCTATCGCCGAAGACCGCTTGACTCAGCCGGGTGAACAGCCGTCCGTGAGGCGAGTCGTTGCGGCGGCGGATCTCTTCCTTCACGACCTGTCGCTCGCGCTCGAGTTCCGGCGGCGGGAGCGTCAACCGCAGCAGGTGATCGGTCAGCAACTCCAGCGAGGTCTCGAAGTACTCGCTCGGCGAAACGATGAAGTAGTGAGTGAACTCGAGCGATGTCGCGGCGTTGTTATAGCCGCCCATCTCTTTCACCGCCCGATCCATCGCCCCCAGCGGAAACCGCTCGGTCCCCTTGAAGAACATGTGCTCGAGAAAGTGGGAGATGCCGACGTGCTCGTCGGCCTCGTCGACCGAGCCGACCGCAAGCCACAGATCGACCGCTACGATCGGTTGTGCGCGATTGGCACGAACCAAGACACGGGCACCGTTGTCGAGTTGAGCCCGGTCAAACGGCGCCGGGGCCGGATCACCGACCTGCCCCACGGTCGTCAGCTGCGGCGGGGTCACCGAAGTCCTATGCATGAACCCGCAGGTCGCTCAGGACAGTGCAGATCGAGGCGACCGAGGAGAGTCGAGCGAGGCGTGCGCGACGCACGCTGCAGGTCGGCGCGACGAAGGTCAACAAAGAGCTGCGCTGTCCGGGTGGTCTCAGTCGGCGATGGCGTCTGGGAAGATGTACTTCAGCGGATCAACCGGATCCCCGTTCTCGTGCACCTCATAGTGCACGTGGGGCGCGATCGCGTAGCCGGTCGAGCCGACCAATGCGATCGTATCCCCGCGTTTCACCTTCTGGGTAAGAACGCCGTGTCCGTGCTCGATCTCGACTTGATTCCCGTGCCCGTTCTGCCAACCGGCGCGAACTACACGTCCAGCCGCAGTGGCCAAGATCGGATTGCCCCGATTGGCCGAGATGTCGATCCCGAAGTGAGGTCGGACGTCATGAAAGATCGGGTGTCTACGACGCATCGAATAGGTGCTCGACAGGAAGCCCGAAGCGGGCCAGATCGACGGTGTAGCCTCGAATCGCTCGCGGTTTGAGGCGATTGACTTTTTTACGTCTTCGAAGCTGGTAGCGACCAACTCGCTGCGTCGCAACAGCACGTCGAGCGAGGTCGTCATCGATGCCACCCGGTTGTGGAGCTGAGCATCGCCGAGCCCGGCGCCGTCAAACGGCGTATGCCCGGGACCACCGACACCGACCGCCTGAACCTCAAGCGGGACCGGTGGCAGATCGGCCGCCAACCGCAACTCTTCTTCGCGCTCCAACAGTGTCCCGAGGGTTTGACCCAGCGTCGCGATCTCGCCTTCCGCATCTTCCAACTCGGTGCGGAGGCGGTCGTTCTCCGCTACAACATTGGCTCTGCCCGGCAACTCGCCGCCAAGAAACGCTGCCAATCCCAAGCCGAATACAAAAGCGACCACTCCGACGGCAATCATGCCGACGCCAACAGCGATTCGGGTCGATAGCGGGAAGGATCGTACCTTGCTGTTTTCATTTGGTATGTACATGAGCGTCCCAAAACGGTCGAACACCGATCAATCCCCCCGAGAGATTGGCGAAAAAATGGCGGCTATGCCGCCGAAAGACTCTAATAATGTGGTGCGGCGCGTCGTGTGAAAGCCAAAAAACGCTAGCTTCCAGGCATCAATGTGTCAACTCGGTGGACCTGGAGTGCAATCTCCGTTCCACGCTTCTGGCCGAACCCCGCTAGAAAAGCTCTATATTAATGAAACCCAATGGGTTATCGCGGAACGCCCGGGCCAGATCCGCCACCCGTGCTTCGAGTACCCGAAACTGCCGCTGGAGTTCCTCGTCGTGGGCTAACCGGCCCACCGTGCCGTGTGCACCGTCCAGATGTAAGCGCACCGCCTCGGCTTGTGATCCGGCATCGACCAGCGCCGCCTCGAGCTCGGTGGGACTGGCCCACCGCTGATACCCGCTACCGGGCGCGTTTCGCAACGAATCGAGGACCTCGATTTCCCGTTTGAGGGATGCGATCTGATTGCGCAGCGTGGGATCGCTCCGATACCGTCCGATGAACCCCGGTCCGCTGTCGATCGCCGTCAGTAAACGCTGGGCATCGTCGATCACCCGACTCAGAATCGTATACAGCTCCGCGTCAGCATCCAGCAGTTTTCCGGCGGTGCCGCCCCCGGCGGCTATGTCGGCCTGGACCTCGCGTCCAACCGCCATCAGCACCTGCGCCTCGTTGAGCGCTCGCGCGAGCTTGGTCAGGATCAGGTCCCAATCGGCACTCGCCACCGCCGGGATCGTCGACCCCACCTCGAGCGGGGACTCGCGTACGTCGCCGGCGCTGATCCGGACGTACCGTTCGCCGCCGAGCCCCAGGTTGGCCAGTTGCGCTCGCGAGCTTGGCGTTAGGTAGCGCTCAAAGCGCTCGTCGACTTCAATCTGTAGACGAATGTCAGCCGCCAACCTGAACTCGGCCGGCGGCAGCCGGAATTCGCCCGTCGGCGGTAGTTTCGGCAGACGCGGCGGCACGATTTCGACATCGCGCACTTTGCCTGCTGGCATGCCACCCACTCGGACGGACGACCCGACTCGGATCCCCGCGGCGTCGTCGAGCTCGAGGTAATACGGAAGTGTGTCCGGCAAGAAGGGTCCACGTTGCGATCCGAGTAGCAACACCGTTATCACGACCGCGGTCACGATCAACGTCACGACGATCCCCAACCGATATTCTCCCCAACCACGGTCGCGTGTCGGGTCGGGCACCGCTACGTCCTCGCTTGCTCGAGCCGCTGGTAAACCGGTGGCACAACCCGTACCGAGCTGCCGTCCAGCACGCCCCAACGCAGCTGATCCGCTCGCGGTGTGCCGGGTTGATCGAGCGACTCCAGGATCGATCCCGCGAGTTCGGGAGCGACTGGCCACACCAAGGCGGCCGAGAGCCTGACTGCTTCGGCGGCGTGGGCCAGCGTCGCCGCGACCTCCGGCAGCGCATCCGGGTCGCGAGCCCGCTTCCACGGCGCGTGGCGCTCCAGGTACTCGTTGGTCGCCGACACCAGGCCGACGATCCGCTCCAACGCCAGGTTGATCCGCCACTCGCCCCACGCCTGGGAAACCGACCCATCGGCCCCGTCGGCCAGCAACCGCTCCGCGGGCTCTCTCAGCATCGCCTCGCCGGCCCGTCCGACAGTGTCATCACGGGGTGGCAGGCGACCCTCTAGGTAGCGTTCGACCATCTTGGTCACCCGCGAGTGGAGGTTCCCTAAGTCGTTGGCGAGATCAGCGTTGAGCCGCTTGGCCATGGATTCGTATGAAAAGGTGCTGTCCTGTCCGAGGGTCATCTCCCGCAGCAGGAAGTACCGCAGCCCGTCGACCCCGACGACCTCCGTGAGCTGGCCCGGATCAACCACGTTGCCAACCGATTTGGCGATCTTGCGGCCCTGCCAAAGCCACCACCCGTGACCGAGGATCTGTCTTGGCAACGCCCAGCCGAGAGCCATCAGGAGCGTCGTCCAGTAGACACTGTGGGTAGTCAGGATGTCTTTGCCGATCAAATGAAGATCCGCTGGGTGTTCGTTCCACGCGGCGATCGAGCGCTCCGCGCTGGCCTCAGGGTCGGCGGCGGAATCGACCGTTCCGGTGACGTAGTTCAGCAGCGCATCGACCCACACGTACGTGACGTATTCATCATCCCACGGGAACGGGATGCCCCACGCCAACCGGGCTTTCGGGCGCGAGATGCACAAGTCGCCGAGGGGCTCCCGAAGAAAGCCCAGAATCTCGTTGGCCCGACTCTCCGGATAGATGAAGCCCGGGTTGTCGCGAATATGAGCGATCAACGGTTCCTGATAGGCACTCATGCGGAAAAACCAATTCGACTCCTCGATCTCCTCGACCGGCTTGCCACACTCCGGGCAACGGCCGTCCTTCAGGTCTTTCTCGGTCCAGTACCGCTCGTCCGAGACGCAATACCAACCGCGATAGGCGTCCTGGTACAGCAGCGGTTCACCGGCCGGTGTCGTGCCTGCATAAAGTTTCGTCAGCGCCTTTTGGACGACCGCCACGTGATCGGCGTCGGTCGTGCGGATGAATCGATCGTACCGGACCTCGAGTTGGTCCCACGTTGCCTGCCACGTCACCGCCAGCTCGTCGACGTGCTGCTGCGGCGTGGTACCCCGTTCCTCAGCCGCCCGAACGATCTTCTCGCCGTGCTCATCGGTGCCGGTCAGGAACCTGACGTCATCACCGGTCATCCGATGACGCCGCGCGAGCACATCGGCCAACATGGTCGTGTACGCATGACCGATGTGGGGTCGATCGTTTATGTAGTAAATCGGAGTCGTGAGGTAGTAGCGCTCGGCCATGGGGGCCAAAATCTACGGGGCTAGTGCGCGCAGCGCTTCCCAGTAGAGCAGGGTCGGTGTCACGTTGCTCCAAACGTGCTCGCGAACTTCGACCAGCTGGCGCGCTGCGCCCGAGAGCGCCACGGCGCCCTGCTCGGAAGCTTCGCGGTAGCGAAGCAAGAGGTCGGGGTGGTGCAGGGCTGTCCCCTGGTCGCCGTTGACCACGCAAACCGCAAGCAGGTCTTCGGCCATCCCGAGCAAGAACTCGAACACGAGCTCGTGCTGCTCACGCACCCGCGGCAGCTGCGTCGCGAGCAAGAACGCGTAGGGGTCGCCACCCGCTATCCCCGCCTCGAACAGTTGAACCGCGAACTCGCGCAGGCCCAAGATCCCTGGGTCGGCAAGCGCCAAAGCGCGACCCGGCCGACCGCCGGCGAGCGCGATCAACGAAGCTCGATCTTGAGCTTGGATTTCGAGCCGGGTTTCGACAAACGTCCCGAGCGCGTCGTCATCGACGGTCGGGATCGCCAGCGATTGGACACGGGAGTGAATCGTGGCCGGCAGCGCCTCCGGCCGCGTGGCGGTCAGTACGAACCTCGTGCGTGGTGGCACCTCCTCCAACAGCTTCATCAGCATACCGGTCGGCTCATCGCCTGGCGGGTGTTGGTCGACATCGCCCAGCACGAACAGCTGCTCGGAGGCTTCGAACGGCGGCCGCGCTGCCTGTTGCGCCACGGCGCGAAAGTCTTCCATCCGAAACGACGCCGGGTGATCGTAGGTCGCTGGAGCGATCGGTTCGCCAGCGCGACGGGCGAGATCGTCGGCCCGCGCATTGGCTTTGTAATAGGTCTCCGCTGGCCGCGGAAAGTACCAGTGGAAATCGGGATGATTGTTGCCGGCCAACCGACGACACGTGGCACACGAGCCACACGGCTCGCCGTCGGACTTCGCACCACCGTCGGTACACAACAGCCGCTGGGCCAGCCACCGGGCCAAGGTCTGCTTTCCAACCCCACCGGGGCCGTAGAACAACAACGCAGCGCCCAGTCGCTGACGACCAATGGCGGCATTAAGCGCCGTCTTGAGCACGTCGTGCCCAAGCACGCGGATGCGAGCGCTACTCGTCACCGCTTCTGCAGCCATGCGATCGGGTCGATCGCACGACCTCCCTCACGAATCTCGAAATGAAGTTGAGCCCCCACCAGACTCCCCGTTTCACCCACTGCGCCGATCACCTGTCGCTGGCCTACTTGCTGCCCCACGGTCACATCAGCGCGATCGAGGTGCGCGTAGAGCGAATAATATCCGCCGTCGTGATCGACGATCACCATGAGACCGTAGCCACCGTTCCAATCGACGTAGGCGACCTCGCCGGCGCCAACCGTTCTGACCGGTGTGCCCCTCGGCGCACGAATATCGATGCCGTTGTTCACGACCTCGGTCTTATAGACCGGATGCACAGCGCGACCGAAGCGCGCGATGATCTCGCCCTCCACCGGCCAGGCCAACACCCCAACGTCCGCGGTGAGCGTCGAGGCCGCGGGATCTGGAGCGCGCCTGCCGGCGGCCGTCGCCAGCCGAGCGGCTTCGGCCTCACGCTCGGCGCGCCGTCGCTCGAGCACGACCAACAGTTGCTGAATCCTACCGGTCTCCTCCTCCAGCGCCTGGGCGGCGCGAAGCTGCTCCGACCGACGACCTTTGACCACCGCCAACATGCGCTGCCGGTCTCCCTCCGTCGCCGACAACTCCTCCGCATGACGCATGCGAGCCGCCCGCGCGTGGTCCAGCTCTTCCCGCGCCCGCCCGAGCGCGATCAGGTTCTCCTTTATTCCGACCTGCAAGCGCGTGATTCGGTCCAGCAGTCGTCCGTCCTGTTCCGCGATCAACCGCAAGTACTTGTATCGACTGAACGCCTCTGCGAACGAGTCGGATCGGAACAGGATCTCGATCACACCGAAACGACCCAGCTTGTAGATCGCGCGTAATCGGCGCGCCAAGACTTGGCGCTTCAGCGCTAGCTCGTCATGCGCCCGAGCCAGTGATCCTGACACCTCTTCGATCTGTTGGCCGCGACTCTCAATCTCTTCGCTAAGAGTAGCGACGAGCTGCTCGGTCACCCCGAGCTCCCGCTCGACTTGTCGTAGCTCTCGGATCACGCTCTCTTCGCGCTCGCCGAGCCGCGCTGCTTCGGCGCGTTTATTCTTGATCTCCTGCTGGATTTGCTCGAGACGCTGTCGCTGTGCCTCAAGCTCCGCGTCTTCCTGGGCCAGCGCGTTCGGCACCGCCGGCAACAGACCGCAGAACACGCCCGCAAGCGCCATGCACGGCCAAAGACGTATCACGTGGTACCGCCGTAAAGGTGTCGGCGAAGTGAAAGGACAGACCCGACCGCCCCCAACACCCCACCCAACGCGACGCCGATCATGATTTGTACCGGCGTATAGAAACCGAGTGACAACACACGCTGCTCGAGCGCGCTGAAGGTCGCCGTCAACAGGATCAGCGCGAGAACCGCTCCGATCACTCCTTTGACAAACCCTTCCAGAATGAACGGCTGTGCGATGAAACCTGGTGTTGCGCCGACCATCTTCATGATCGCGAACTCGTCTTCACGCGCGATCAGCACCAAGTTGATCGTCGCCCCGATCGCGACAAACGCGACCGCAGCGAAGATCCCGCCCACTACCAGA
>JBDHIC010000110.1:0-6356 GCA_039589035.1 Gemmatimonadota bacterium
CCCCCCCATGGCGTAAACGTCCGAAAACGCGTTGGCGGCCGCGATCTGCCCGAATTCGTACCCGTCATCGACGATCGGCGTGAAGAAGTCGACCGTCTGGATCAACGCCAAATCGGTTCGAACTCGATACACGCCGGCGTCGTCCAACGTGTCGTGACCCACCAGCACGTTGGGGTCGGTCGGGGGTCGGGGCAGCATGTCGAGCGCAGCACGAAGGTCCTCCGGACTCAACTTGGACGCTCAACCCGCGCACCGGACCTTCTCGGTCAGCTTGGTGATCTCTTCGCTGGTCAGGTTCATCTGCTCAAGCGCGCGATGGCATCGATCTCGACGAGGGCGTCCTTGGGGAGGCGTGAGACTTGGACCGTCGAGCGCGCCGGCAACGGCTCCTCCACGACTTCAGCGTAGACCGCGTTGAAGGCTTCAAAGTCCGCCAAATCGGTCAGGTATACCGTCGTCTTGACGACATCTCGCCAACCGCCACCAGCGGCCGTCAAGACCGCGGCCAGATTCTGCAGCGCTTGGAGCGTCTGAGCCTCGATTGTTTCCTTTAGCGTTCCATCGCTGGTCAAACCGATCTGGCCCGCGGTGAACACCCACTCGCCGGCGACGACCGCTTGACTGTAGGGGCCGAGCGCAGCTGGCGCCGTTGGAGCCGTTATGGTCGTGTTGGGCATGAGGTCCCTCCTCGCGATGATCGAATCAGAAAAGGCCGTGAACGGTGCCATTCGCGTCGACCCGCATCGCCTCTGCAGCCGGGCGTCGCGGCAGACCGGGCATGATCATGATGTCGCCGGTCGCAGCGACCAAGAACCCAGCCCCAGCCGATGGTCGCACGTCGGCTACCGAGATATTGAAGTCGCTGGGTCGACCGAGCAGCGTGGGATTGTCGGAGAGCGAGTACTGCGTCTTGGCGATGCACACCGGCAGGTCGCCTAGACCCAACTCTTCCAGCCGCTTGATGCTACGCGTTGCAGCCCGGCTGTACTCGACGCCATCCGCGCCGTAGACCCGTTTCGCGATCGTTTCGATCTTCCGCTTGATCGGCCATTCTACCGGATACAATGGCTCGAACTGAGCCTCGCCGCTCTCAGCGGTCTCTATCACCCGAGCTGCCAGATCGAGGCCACCGTCGCCGCCGTCGGCATGAACGTTCGCACGAGCGGCGGGGACACGCAGGTGATCGCAGAACGCCTCCACCCGCGCCAGCTCGTTCTCGGTATCGGTGGCAAACACGTTGATCGCTACCACGGCCGGGACATGAAACCGGGCGACGATATCCAGGTGCGCGGCCAGGTTGGTAAGCCCGACCTCGAGCGCGCCGAGGTCCTCTTCGGCCAGCGTATCGAGAGCCGCACCGCCGCTGCGCTTTAGCGCCCGGATCGTGGCTACGACCACCGCAGCGTCAGGCTCGAGGCCTCCATAGCGACACTTGATATCGAAGAACTTCTCGGCGCCAAGATCGGAACCAAAACCGGCTTCGGTCACGCAATACTCCCCGAGCGCGAGGCCCATGCGCGTGGCCAGCAACGAATTGCATCCATGCGCGATGTTGGCGAATGGCCCCCCGTGGATGAAGGCCGGCGTTCCCTCGAGTGTCTGCACCAGGTTTGGGTTGAGCGCCTGCGCGAGCAGCAGGGTCATCGCACCGGCGGCGTCGAGGCTCCGCGCGCGCACCGGCTCGCCATCGTACGTGTATCCGACGACGATGTCGCCCACCCGGCGCTCCAGGTCCTCGAGGCTATCGGCCAGGCAGAGGATCGCCATGATCTCGCTGGCGACGGTGATCAGGAATCCGTCCTCGCGCGGCACCCCGTGGGTTCGACCTCCCAGCCCAACGACGATCCCGCGTAGCGTGCGGTCGTTCATGTCCACCGCCCGCCGCCACAAGATCTGACGCGGGTCCAAACCGAGCGCATTGCCGAAGTGGAGGTGATTGTCGATCATCGCGGCTAACAGGTTGTTGGCCGCACCGACGGCGTGGATGTCGCCGGTGAAGTGGAGGTTGATCTCCTCCATCGGAACCACCTGCGAGTATCCACCGCCCGCGGCTCCACCCTTGATCCCCATGCACGGTCCGAGGGACGGCTCGCGCAAGCACAGAACGGTTTTCTTCTGTAACCGGTTCATGGCCTGGGCCAGCCCGACCGCGACCGTCGACTTCCCCTCCCCAGCCGACGTCGGCGAGATACCGGTCAGCAGAACCAGTCGACCTGTGGCTGGTCGCTCTCTGAGCGCCTCGCGTCTGACCTTGGCGATATAATGGCCATAGGGCTCGACCTCGTCGGACAACAGCCCGAGCTCCGATGCCACGTCTGTAATTGGCCTCAGCTTTGCCGCTTGAGCGATCTCAATATCGGATTTCATTCTGGCCTCACCCGAATAGGGACCTGAGAGCGTAGAAGGCGACCACGGAAATCAGCCCTGCGGCTGGAATCGTGATAACCCAGCTCGTCACTATGTTGCGAATCACACGCAGGTTAAGCGCTGCCAGCCCACGGGCAAACCCCACACCGATGACCGCCCCGACAAGCGTGTGGGTGGTGGAGATAGGCAGCCCGAGTCTCGACGCCGCGAGCACGGTGGTGGCAGCTCCAAACTCGGCCGAGAACCCACGTGTCGGCGTCATGGTCGTGATCTGGTGGCCGATCGTCAGGATGACCTTGTATCCGTAGGTCGCCAACCCGGCGACGATCCCGACGCCCCCCAAGCCGAGGATCCAAATCGGCACCGGGGCCTTGGCGGCCAACGTGCCTTCCTGATAGACCTGCATGATGCCAGCTAGGGGACCGATCGCGTTTGCGACGTCGTTTGCGCCATGGGCGAACGCGACATAACACGCGGTGACGACCTGCAATCCGGCGAACAGCCGCTCGACAGCGGCGACCGAGAAGCCGGTCGGTTGATGTCGACGCTTGAGCCAGACTCGCATCGAAAGCCCCAGGAGGCCACCGATCGCGAGGCATGTCGGTCCAGCCACGGAGAACGAGAGATCCAGGTTCAAGTTCTTGAGGCCCTTGTAGAGGATCGACAGGCTGAGCGTGAACCCGACCACTGCCACGAGATAGGGCGCCCATCGAACCGTCGCATCATACGGGCTCTCGGAGAGGATGATCTTGCGGCTGATGAATGTGAAGGTCAGGAATGCCAAAAGACCACCACACAGCGGCGACACAACCCACGACAGAACGATCGACGCCATCGTCCCCCAGTTGACGTTCCCCCACCCCACCGTGATAATGCCAAAACCGACCACCGCGCCGACGATCGAATGCGTGGTTGACACCGGGAGACCGAAGATCGTCGCGACCAGAAGCCAGACCGCCGCTCCCAGCAACGCCGCTGCCATCCCAAACATGAAGATGTCCGGGGTGGCGGCGAACAACTCGGGCGACAGGATTCCACCCTTGATCGTCGATGTAACGTGAGCCCCGACAAGCACCGCGCCACCAAACTCGAACACCGCCGCCACCAGCACCGCCTGCTTGAGGGTCAGCGCCCCTGACCCAACACTTGTGCCCATCGCGTTTGCGACATCGTTGGCGCCGATGTTCCAGGCCATAAAGAGGCCGATGGCAAGCGCCAGCACGATGAAGATCAGCAAGTCCGCCTCCGGACTACTGGTTGGACAGCATCATGTCCAGGCTGTCCCCGGTGTTCTCTGCGTGGTTGGCAATCTCTCCCAGGAGCCGGAAGAGTTTCATGGTGAAGTAGGCCGATATCGGGTCCAACTCATCCTCGACCTCGTACAGATGACGCGACACCTGCGTTTGGACCTTGTCGGCCTCGTATTCGCCTTGATTGACCTGCGCGATCTGCTCGATTACTTGTTCCGCGTCCTTGCCACCGAACACGGACTTTTGCAAACGTTCTAACTCGCTGGCCGCTTTGACGAGCAGATCGCTCGTTTCGATGACCTTGTCTGTGAGCAGCAAGATCTCGTCGTGCAGTGCGGTCGGAATCTTGGTGCGTCGGATCGTCAAGAGAACCGCGATATCCTCGGCCGTGTCCGCTATCGCGTCTTGTTCCTTGAGGTACTTGAGCATGTCGGCACGATTGACCGGCAGATAAAGCGATTTCGGGAGATGGGTTCGGATGTCACGCTTGATCGTGTCGGCCTCGTGCTCGAGATCCGAGATCCGGTCGTAGAGCCGCTCGACCTCCTCGTAGTCTTTTCGCAAAAAGGCCTCGATCAGCGGCTTCACCTCTCGAACGCACTCGTGGACCTTCTGGGTGTGACGAACGAGAGGGCCGAATGGCGAGCGCCCAAACAGCTCGGCGATGGCGTGAACCGTTTTCACCTGTCCCCCTTTCCGCGACTGGCACTGGAAAACCTAGACCTACCCCTTAGCCGATACAAGCTCGTCAATCCGGCTCCCCGAGGCGATAAAAGACGAGCCCGTTGCGTCGTGTCCGATCGGCCAGGTGATCGGCGTCGATCCCACGCAAAGCCGCCAGCGCGGCCACCGTCTCGACCACGTACGCCGGTTCGTTCCGATGGCCCCGATGCGGGATGGGTGCCAGATACGGCGCGTCGGTCTCGGCCAGCAGCCGATCCTCAGGGACCCGCGGTACGAGATCGGCGGCCGGGAACGACCGAAATGTGATCATGCCCGAGAACGAAACGTAATACCCGCGCTCGACCCCGCGATCGAGCATCTGCTGGGAGCTGCTGAAACAATGCAGGACTACCCGATCCGGGGCGATGCTCGACTCGGCGAGCACGGCCAAAGTGTCGTCTTCGGCGTCACGCGAATGGACGACCACTGGAAGATCCCGCTCGCCGGCCAACGCGAGCTGTTCGCCAAACACCCCACGCTGCACATCCCGCGGGCTATTGTCGTAGTGGTAGTCGAGCCCGATCTCACCGACCGCGACCGCACCCGCGTCGAGCATCCGCTCGATGCCATCGCTCGTGCCCGGCTCCCAAGCCGAAGCTTCGTGCGGATGCAACCCGGCGGTGAACCAGACACGCGGATCGGTTGTTTCGTCGGCCAGCGTCTTCGCTTTCGCTGCGTCGGCTGGGTTTGAGGCGATGGCGACGATCTCAGAGACCCCAGCCGTTCGCGCGCGCACGAGGACCGCCGGCCAGTCGTCCGAGAACGCTGGATCCTGGAGATGACAGTGAGTGTCGAAGTAACGTGCCGCGGTCACGCCCGCGATGTGGCCTGAGCCTTCTTCTTCGTTTTGGCTCGTGGAGTCGTTCCTCGCCGATCCTCGATCCGACGTTTCCACTCGATCAGCAGCGGCGCACCGACAAAGATCGATGAGTACGTCCCGATGATGATCCCGATCAGCAACGCAAACGCGAAATCGTGGATCACACCCCCACCCATGAAGAACAGGAACAGAACGACGATCAGGGTTGTGCCCGACGTGATGACCGTCCGCGACAAGGTCTGGTTGACAGCCGCGTTTACGACCGACACGTAACGTTCGCGTCGCATCGATCGGAGATCCTCGCGGATACGGTCGAACACCACGATGGTGTCGTTGAGCGAGTAGCCGATGATCGTCAGGAAAGCGGCCACCACCGCCAGCGAGATTTCTTTGTCCAACAGCGAGAAGGCGCCGATCGAGAGCACGACGTCATGAAGCGTCGCGATTACAGCCGCGACACCGAACTTCGGCTCGAACCGAACGGCGATGTAGATCAGGATCAGAATCAGGGCGTACAGGATAGCGCGCGCCGACTGGCCTTTGAGCTCGGCCCCGATCTTCGGCCCTACTGCTTCGGTGCGAACGACGGTGAACGTTTGGCCCTGTAGCTCGGGGGCCTGTCTCAGCTGAGCTTCAATCCGGCGACCAAAGTCTTCCTCTTCTCCAACCGGCACCTGAGCTCTGATCACGACATCGGACGGATCGCCAAAACGCTGAACCTCGCTCGAGGTGAGTCCCGGTAGCGACTCAAGCACGCTACGCAACGTCCCGACCTCTACCGGTTGTTCAAAATCGAGTTGTATCAGCGTCCCGCCGGTGAAGTCGATCGAGTACCGCAGCCCGCCACGCATTGCAATCGAAGCGACTACTGCCAAGACCGCAATGGACGAGATCGCGAACGCGATGCGGCGCCATTGCATGAAAGGGTAGTTCGCGTTCTCGAACAACCAGAACATAGTCAGATGCTCAGGCGACTCGCCGTCGCCCGTTGGGTCCAGGTTTCAAACAACGTCCGCGTCACAAATACCGCGGTGAAGATCGATGACAGGATTCCGATCGAGAGGACCACCGCGAACCCCTTGATCGGGCCGGTGCCGAACTGGAACAGGACCGCGGCTGCGATCAACGTCGTGATCTGGGCATCCAAGATCGTCACCAGCGCACGTTGGTAGCCGGCATCTATCGCGGCTCGGACA
>JBDHIC010000111.1:0-8044 GCA_039589035.1 Gemmatimonadota bacterium
CCGATGCTGCGTCGCTTGAGGATGTTCATTGCGCTACCGCATCGCCTGCTGGACCTGCGCCGTGTCGACGTACTGCTGAAAGCTCGTCACCTTGCCGCCCCGGATCTTCCAAACGTGGACGAACTGCGCGTTGATCGCGTTACCGGTCTGCTTGTGGGCGGCGCGGTACCGGCCGGTGACAACCGCCGTGTCGCCGGCGTCTAGATACTCATTGATGTCTAGGGTCCAGCCGTCCCATTCGGCGCCGAGACGAGCGAAGACGCCTTCGACGACGGCATCGGGCCCGATGTAGGGGTTGTTGTCTGCGTAGGGGAAGTTCTCGGCCTCGTTCCACTCGACCTGGGGGTCCATTCTCGCGACGACGGCGGGAACATCACCCGCGGCGAACGCGTCATACATGCTGCGGACCACGTCGACGCTGTGCTCGGACATTGTGCTTTCTCCTCTAGTTGACGACCTCGGTCTACGTTACGATGTTCGCATACCAACGATCACTTCGTATACGGAGGATGTTATCATGGCGGCGACCTTAGAGCAGCGCCTCGACGCGATACGCAGAGCGATCCGGACAAGCGGAAAAGGCGATCGGTGAGGGCGATCAGGCGCCCGCGTTCGCGCTCCCCAATCAAGATGGAAACATCGTCAGCTCGGATGAGTTGCTCGCAGAGGGCCCGCTCGTGCTGTCATTCTTCCGCGGACACTGGTGACCCTACTGCAATCCAGAGCTGGATGCTCTGAACAAAGTCGTTCCTGAGTTTCGCGAAGCCGGCGCCGAGTTTGTCGCCATCTCGCCGCAGCTTCCCGAGCGCAGCCTCGACCTGATCGAGAAGTACAAGCTGACGTTCGACATCCTGCGGGACGAAGGGAACCAAGTAGGTACGGAGTACGGCCTGACGTGGGAGATCCCGCAAGACCTGCGGGACATCTACCTGCAGTTTGGCATCGACCTGCCGGCATCGAACGGCGAGCCGAGCTGGACGCTTCCGTTGCCGGCCCGCTACATCATCGATTCGACATCGGTCGTTCGCTACGCGCGGGTGGAGGCCGACTACACGCATCGGCCGGAACCGATCGAGACGGTAGAGGCGCTGAAGGGACTCGAATGAAGTCGTTTCTGGTTCTGGCGATCACGGCTATTGCCCTGGTCGCACCGCAGGTTGCGACCGCACAGGCGAACGATCCGGAAGAGGTGATGTTTCAGGCCGCGGACGGCGTGAACGTTCACGGTGATCTGTACGCAATCGGTGACTGGAGCGCGCCGATCGTTCTTCTGTTTCATCAAGCGGGTTCCAACGCGCGCGCCGAGTACGGTTCGATCGTTCCCCGGTTGATCGAGCGCGGCTACAACGTGTTGGCGGTGGATCAGCGGAGTGGTGGTACGCGGTTGGGTGGTGTCAACCGCACGGCTTCGGCGTTGGAGGGCGGGAGCCCTTCGTATTGTGATGCGTACCCCGATTTAGAAGGAGCGCTCGCATTTGTCATCGCGAGCGGTTTTGATGGTCCGCACGTCGTGTGGGGGAGCAGCTACAGCGCGGCGCTCGTGATTCGATTGGCGGCCGAGCATCCGGATGACGTGAACGCGGTCTTGGCGTTCTCACCGGCATCCGGCGATCCGATGGGGGCTTGCAAGCCGGGCCCGTTCCTGGAGAGCCTCGAGACGCCGATCCTTGCCCTGCGGCCGGCGTCGGAGATGGAGAATCCGCGCGTTCAAGCACAGCTCGCAACGTTCGAGGAGTTGGGGCACGCGACCTACGTCGCCGCGAACGGTGTTCACGGTTCGTCGATGCTGAACCCCGAACGCGTCGAAGGGAGCGTCGAAGAGACGTGGACCGCCGTCGAGGGGTTCCTCGCTCAGATCGACGTCGCACCAACCGATTGAAAACGCGCTTGTCGAAATTCCGGGTCGTCACCGCGGGGCTGCTACTGATCGCCGCGGTGCCAGCGTCCGCTCAGGACTCCGTCGGCCTGATCGAGAGGGCACTGGCGGGGTCTAGATGGGAATCGGTCGAGGCCGAACGAGTACGCATGTTTTTCAAAGCGGGCTCGTTCGCGGAGCGACATCGGCATATGCTGCTGCGCAGCGCCCAGGTTGCGGTGAGTGAAGTGGCGGAGTTCTTGGGCGAGGCGGAGTACGACCGGGAGCTGCGCCTGATCTATGTGGATTCGCGCGAGGAGATGAACGAGCTCGTCGGCCGCCCGGTCACGGGATTCGCGGTATGGTCGGAGAACGGCGTATTCCTGGTGGTCAATCCCCAGTGGCGCTCCTTCGAAAAGCACGAGATCGCACACGTCGTGACGATGGGAGTGTGGGGATCTCCCGATCCAACTAGCCAGTGGATGATCGAGGGCATATCGGTCAGTTCTGACGGATGGTGCCGCGAGTACTCGATCGACGAGATCGCGCACCACCTGCTCTCTCATGACGAGCTCCCGCCGCTCCCTGAGTTGTTCGACGACTTTCGCTCACTTGGCGAGATCCGCAGCGGCGTGTACGCGGCCAGCGTCATCGGCTTCATCCGCACCACCTATGGCACTGATGCGGTGAGCAAGCTATGGACAAATGGCACGCGAGACGTCAGCGGTTCGGTGGGCGCCACGATCGAGGAGATCGATGCGTTGTGGAAACAACACCTGGAACGAACTGTCGGAGCCGTCGAGGTGGACTACGATGCGATCAAAGAGAACGGGTGCGGTTAAAAAGGACTAGTCGCCATGCAGATCGTCTGGGGAATCGTGGTTTTGGTCTTATCGCTGTTCGCTTGGGTAGGACAGACGATCGTGTGGCTGGCACCCGCGACCGGTGAGAGGCTCGGCCTCTCGGAAGCCGAGGCCGATGTCGAGCCAACGTACTGGGCCGACATCCGCGGCGAAGCGCGGTGGGACTTCTTCAGTCTGTGGACGATGGTGGTGGCCGGCATTCTACTCATCATCGGCCACGCGGCGTGGCCGTACTTCGGGCTCGTCGGCGGCGGCATGTACCTCTACTTCTGCGGTCGAGGGGTCTTTACCCGGGTGGCGATCAAGCGCCGCGGGTTCCGGGTCGGTGCCGCGCGAAACCTCAGGGTGGCGTACACCTTCCTCACGATTTGGGGCGTCATGGCGTTGATTACGATCGGCGCCGCGGTCGTCGCACTGCGATAAAGAGCGCCGTCGCCGTGCAGACCGACGTCCGAACGCGGCCCGACGCGCCTCCGGTCATGTACCAGAGTTGGCGCGACCTGTTGTTTCTGCATTGGGAGTGGGATGCGGACGAGATCCAGCGCACGCTGCCGCCGGATCTGACCGTGGACCAGCATGAGGGTCGGTGCTACCTGGGGGTCGTGCCGTTCAAGATGCGCCGCGTTCGTCCGCGTTTCGTGCCGCCCGTTCCGGGGATCTCCGACTTTTTGGAGCTAAACCTTCGCACGTACGTGTACGACGCGAACGACACACCTGGCGTGTGGTTCTATTCGCTCGACGCCAATCAGAGGCTTGCTGTTGCCGTCGCCAGACGGTTCTTCCACTTACCATATCACTGGGCGAAGATGCGGGTCGATACGGACGGTGAAGGTGTGATGACCTACACGTCGGCTCGCGGTGGCGATCCGTCGGTACGCGATCGTTATCGCTATCGGGCGATCGGACCCGAGCGTCGCGCGGGACCCGATTCGCTGGAGTTCTTTCTATTGGAGCGCTACGTGCTGTTTGCAGATACGAAGCGCAGATTACGCGCCGGTCGCGTGTACCACGAACCGTACCCGTTCCGCGATGTCGAGCTCCTCGATTGGGACGAACGACTCTTTTCTCTCGACGGTTTTGAGTCTCCGCGGCGGGCTCCCGATCACGCCGTCATATCGCTCGGGGTCGACGTGTCGATCTACGCGCTGGGAGCCGCGCTGCCATGACCGACACCACAGGATCGTCAGAACTGCCTCGCCGGAGGGGCCCACGTCCCGCCACCAACCTCGAGCCGCCCCACAGTCAGATCTCGCAAAACAGTCCACCCGAGCTTCAGGAGGAGCTCTTTGAACGCGCAAAGGCGCTCCCCGGCGTCACGGTCGGGCGGAGTCTGGTATCGGTTCCCGGCGCGCGCGCGTTTCATCTCGATCGTGAGTTAGCCAACGGGCCCGCCGAGGCGTTCCAGGCCAAAACCGAGTTCGCCCATCTCCATCCGGTGCATGACGGTAGCCTCCATCTGTCGCTTCCGTCCGACGTGATTCAGGACGCGATCGATCGAGGCTGGGGCGAACTGCATCCACTCGCGCCAGGAGCGATGATGGTCTTCGGTCCTCGCAATCGGGAGGAGCTCGAGGTGGTTTGGCGGCTGGTGCGCGCTTCCTACAGATGGGCACGCGGCGAATCCGTGCCGGCTTGACGTTCTCGGCAGTACAATAGAGGTCCTTCCAACTCTTCCCCAGGAGGGTCGCTATGTACAGGTTTATTTCCTTTCTACTGTTGCTCTCGTTTGCTGCCGCCTGCGCTCAGCAGGCCGAGGAAGTGGCGTCCGACGAGGCTGCCGCACCGACCGTCTCCACCGAAGCTGACGTAGCGGCGATCGAGGCGGTTCAGGATCTAGAGGTCGCAACTTTCACGTCGGGTGATGTGACTCTTCCCCACTTGACCGATAACGCCGTGATCATGCCACCGGGCGAGAATGTGGTTGTCGGTATCGAAGCCGCACGGGCGTGGGCGGCGGAGTTCTTTGATAACTACGCCTTCGATGTCCTCGACTACACCGACAGCGACATCGTCGTCCTCGGCGACACGGCGATCGAGCGCTACGCGGGCACAGCGACGATGACACCGACGGGTGGTGAGACGGTCTCCGCGACGTACAAGGGCATCCACGTCTACGAGCGGCAGGGTGACGGGTCGTGGAAGATGGCGCAAGACATCTGGAACTTCGATGCAGCGCCGGCTGCCGAGTAGAGTCGGGTTTGTGACTGCACGACCCCGGCATCGTTCTTTTCTGATCGTCTTTGTTATCACGCTCCTGGCGGCTTGTCAGACTGGCGAGCCGCCAGAAGAGACGCCACCCATTGCCGAAGCGCCAACCCACGTCGTCGACGTTATCGCCCGCGACTACGCGTTCGAAGGTCCCACCGAAATCCCCTCCGGATGGACGACGTTCCGGATGGAGAACGCGGGCGCGGAGGAGCACTTCCTGTTTTTGACCCGTCTGCCCGAGGGCAAGACGCTCGAGGATTACGGACCGGAGGTTGGGTCGATTTTCGCGAGTGTCATGGCGCAGCTTGAGGCCGGGACGATCGACAAGCTCGAGGGCGGCGCGATCCTCGGTCGCGACCTGCCCGAGTGGTACACGACTTCCGCGGTTTACATGGGTGGACCCGGGTTTGTCGCGCCGGGGCACACCGCCGAAGCGACGGTCAAACTCGATCCCGGCACGTACGTCGCCGAGTGCTACGTCAAGACTGTTGAGGGGGTGTTCCACGTCGCGCTCGGAATGGCGCTGCCGATCGTCGTGACGGATGAAGACTCGGGGGCCGCAGAACCCGAAGCTGACATCGACGTCACGGTATCGAATGACGCGATCGATGGCCCCGAGGCACTCACTGCTGGGGAGCACACGATCGCGGTTCACTATGCTGAGCACCCCGACGTGGGACTCGGCAACGATGTCCACCTGGCGCAGTTAGGAGACGATTCAGATGTCGATGAGGTCGTCCGCTGGATGGACTGGATGGAGATCGACGGATTACGGGCGCCGGCTCCGGCGACTTTCGTCGGCGGTGCGCACGAAGCGCCCGTGGACCGCGCATCGTACTTCCGCGTCGATCTCGAGCCCGGCCGTTACTTGTGGGTCGTCGAGGCGATGGCGGAGTTCGGGCGGGCGAAGGAAGTGATCGTGAAGTAACGGGGCGGCGCAACGCCGCCCCGCGTTTTGCTTGTCGCCGGTTACCGCCCTAGTTGCATCTGTCCGAGAAGTTGCTCTTGACCGACGTCAACTCGCCATTGTTGTTGAACGTCAAATGGAGGTGCGTGAATATGAGTAGCGTCTTAGCGGCGCCCGGGCTGGTGCCGTGCAACACGATGGGTTGCGGGAAGTTCCCGTCACCGATGGAGCACCGTCTGCTGCCACGACGTCCATGATCTGCCAGGGCTTCGCGAACCCCGATAGGTGTCACCGGAAGAAAGGCCCACCGCCTCTAGACCTTCGGGTTGAATGTGAAGCTGGAAGATCCCGTTGCCGCTGTTGCTGGTGATGAACTTGATCGAGACGGTCTCCGATCCCGTGAGCAACAACACCTCGCCCGCTCCGCCATTCGCGCACCCAGGTGCGATCAGTTGAAGGATCTACTCGTCGTCCAGCGCGCGGAACGCGCCGGTCTCTTGCACGACGACGGGAAAACCGTCGACTGAGGACGGGATCAGCTTCGATAGCTCGTCCGTCTTCTCGGCGACCATGACGACGAGGCAAGGCTCGCCCTCGCACTCACCAATTCCGACGCCACTTACACCCGGCAGGTCGATCACGCTGTCGGTGAGCGTGCGGTTCGCCTGTTCGATGTCGGGCTCGGTCATCCCGGCCGTCTCCCCATTGGCACCGTTGACGCCGGTCTTGCTTCCGGCGCACGCCAACGTGAGCCCTGCAAGCAAGAGCAGAAGTGTGAGCCGCGTGTTAACTCCCGTCGATCGTGACACCAAACTCGTCGAGGACCGCATCGATCGGGTTGGCGATCGTGGAGTTGCTGCTACCGGCATAGAGAAGACCGACCGGCTTGAACCCTCCGCCACCGATGACGATCTGGTTGACGAATCGGGCGATACCCGGCGCCCCGTAGTTGACGTTGACGGTGGCGTTGATCACGCTGACGCGCCCCTTGGTCTGTCCAGTGGTACGACCGTACTTCATGACGCGCATGTTCACGGCGGCTGTGGTCGTCGTCGACTTAGGGGTCCCGTACCCGTTTGACGGAGTGGAGTTATCCAGAGTCGCGGTCGACGACTCCGCGATCGCCGCGTCGATGACGTTGTTGGCGAAGATCGAGAAAGTGATCGGTACGAAGGCACTCAGGGTGCCGATATCGTCGGCTGCTGAACTTCCGCCGTCAAACGTGCCCGGCTGGATCACGGCGTCGCCGATACCGGCCGCGTTTGAGGCGGCGTAGACGTGGTTATTGCTCAGAGCGTACACCGTATTGCCGTTCTTGACGCGTGCACCGATCGTACCGGCGGTAATCGCTGGGTGACCCGTTGACACGCCGATCGGGACTGGTCGCGGGAACCGCGCAGTTGGGTCGACGTCGTCACCACCACCGCCACCGCCTCCGCCGCCGCCACCGCAAGGTGGCGAACCGCAAGGCGGACCTTGCAACGCCCAGATCTCGCCGGTCACCATGACCCGGACCGGTGTACCGCCGAGCGACGCCGGCAGACCCTTCACCCCGCCACGTTCGGTGAGAACAACGACGGCTGGGTGGCCACTTTCAGTGGCGCCGAGACCCACCCCGACTACGCCGGGGACGGCCATGAGGTCCTCCTGGTGACGCACCTGGACCGCTGCGGCCGGAGCGAGTGCGCCGCGTGAAAGGATCTCGGACGCGTTCGGAGCGGTCGGACCGTCGCTCTCGGCGCAAGCGGCGATGATAAGCGAGAAGAAGACGAAAAAGCTGAGTGAACGGACCCGCATGCGAGGTTCCTCCTCGGCCTGGGAGGCTAAATGATAATCAATGATCATACTCGATCACTAGAGATCCGTCAAGCGCGATCAGTAAACAATAACGGACGGGAATCAGAACTTTGCGATGCCTGCCCACGACAACAGACTCCGGTTGTCCGACTGCTCGGGATCGCTCGATATTGGCCTTGCGTCGCGCCGCATCCAGCGTTGATGCTCCGAGCCAAGAATAATGCCCAACGACCCGCCCCCCGAGTTGTCTGCTCTCCTCGGCGCGAAGGACTCTGAATCTCGCGAACGAGCCTGGGCGGGTTTCCTGGAACGACACCGTCAACTCCTCCTCCGGACGGCCGGATCGTACGGCAGTGACTACGATACGATGATGGATCGCTATCAGTTCGTGTTGGCAGCACTGCAAGAAGACGA
>JBDHIC010000112.1:0-8843 GCA_039589035.1 Gemmatimonadota bacterium
CGCGGAGGCGGTCGACGAGGTCGAGGAGGCGATCCGGATCCACAACGACGTTCCACAGGGTCTCTCGTCGGCGATCTTCACCGAGAACGTGCGCGAAGCCGAGACGTTCCTATCTCACCGCGGCAGTGACTGCGGGATCGCGAACGTCAACATCGGCACCAGTGGCGCAGAGATCGGTGGCGCGTTCGGCGGTGAGAAGGAAACCGGCGGCGGTCGCGAGTCGGGCTCCGACGCCTGGAAGGCGTACATGCGGCGCCAGACGAACACCGTCAACTGGAGTACGGAGCTGCCCCTGGCGCAGGGGATCGAGTTCGGCTGAGAGCGCCTACTGTGGCTCCCATAGATAGATGCCTGCGTCCGCCATCAGACTCAACGAGAGCAGGCCGTCTCGCAACATGTATCCGCGCACGAAAGCCATGTCGCGTGCGATACGCTCGTCCATTGACGGTGGTGGGCACAGAGCCCTCGTCACGGCGAGAGGACCGATCGTGATACTACCCGACCGCCCTGCAGCGTCCGGAGTCACCGACCAGGGCCCCGTCGCTCGATTGCAGTTGAGGCGCATCGTCAGACCCTCCGAATCAAACGCCAGAGTATAGAGCTCCGCATCCGCGGGTCGGATTGTGCCGATGGAATCATCCATGGACTGGAATTCGACCAGATGCCAGCGAGTACCGGCCAGCGAATCCGCCGGTCGGCTCTCCTGCCGACTCCCACATCCAAAGAAGCCGAGAATGAGGATCGCGGTTATGAACGGGATTCGCATTGGGCCTCCTGTGGCTGCAGGTAGTTGTTTTGGCGCCGGGAGCCTACCCGCGTGCCGTGCTCCGTGCAACAAGCGTAGGTTCACGTCGATACGGAAAGGAGGTCATAATGGTCGAGACCGCATCTGCGATGCTTCAACTGAGGACGAAGATCCCCGAGTTTTCTCTCCCCGACGCGGTTAGCAGCGAGAACGTGGGTCCGATGGACTTCGCCAGCGCGCAGGCGTTGCTCGTCATGTTTATCTGCAACCACTGCCCGTTCGTGATACACGTCATCGATGAGCTCACGCAAATCGCCGCCGAGTATCAGAACCGCGGGGTTGACGTCATCGCGATCAACTCGAATAGCGTCGAAACGCACCCCCAAGATGGACCTGAACATATGAAGGAGCTGGCCGAGGAGAAGGGGTGGGAGTTCCCGTTCCTCTTCGACGAGTCGCAGGAAGTCGCCAAGGAGTTCCAGGCGGCCTGCACGCCTGATCTGTTCGTATTCGGCTCCGATCATCGGCTGCTCTATCGAGGCCAGCTCGACGACAGTCGGCCTGGGAACGACGTGCCGGTGACCGGCGCCGACCTGCGCGCCGCGCTCGACGCGGCCCTCGAAGGGAGGGCGATCTCGGAAGCAGAGCAGAAGCCATCCCTCGGGTGCAACATCAAGTGGAAGGCCGATAACGCGCCGGAGTACTTCGGCTAAGGTCGACGGAAGGACGAAATGATCGCCAGGATATGGCGCGGGTGGACAACACCCGAGAACGCGGATGAGTACGAAGAGCTCCTACGCTCGATCATCATCCTGCGCATCGAGTCGCTGCAGGTGCCTGGCTACCAGGGAATCGAGGTTTTGCGGAGGCAGGAGGGCGATGAGGTCGCCTTTGTCACTGTGATGCACTTTTGCGGAGGCAGGAGGGCGATGAGGTCGCCTTTGTCACTGTGATGCACTTCAAGTCACTCGACTCGGTCAAGGAGTTTGCCGGCGACGATTACAAGCAGGCGTGGATTCCGTCGGAAGCGAAGCGTTTGCTCAAGCGGTACGACGAAACCGCGCGGCACTACGAGATCTTGCAGGCGACCCGCTTCGAATGATCTGCCTGATGGTTGTCAAGTGATCATCAAAATCATGACAACCCACAAGACGATGATCCCGACCGTGACCGCGCGTGCGATCTGGTGGTCGGCACGGATCTGACTCAGCGGGTAGCTGTTATCGGGGCGTTGTCGCTCGTAGAGGATGTCGATCGTGTCGCCGACCTCGATGGAGTCGAAGAAGTCGGCGCGATTGAGGTCCTCCTGGTGGGTCACGGTCTCACCTCGGAAGTTCGAGAACTCGTAGGTGACGAGGTAGTGGACGACCGACTCGCCGCCTTTGAGCCGCTCCTTTCCCACGACCGTCGCCTGAGTTGTCGTTCCGGAGCTTAGGAGCCGCTGAAGCCGTAGGGTCTGCCGGCCGTAGTAAAGGAGCACCCCAGCACAGAAGACGCTCACCATGATGAGTGGGATGTAGGTCACAGTTCTCTACTATAGGTTGGCGGAGTGTCGATCCCCAAACCGCGCGATCGCGGAGTCCAATCCGGACGTGCTCTTGCCAGGAGTATTCTCCAGCCCTACCATGACCTGACCGAGAATGTGGCATCGGGGGCCGGGTCACGGGGGACGGCGGAAACGCTCCGCGCAGTCCCCATCAAACTGCCTGTTGACAAACTCGGAGGGACTGTCATGAAACGTTATGCGCCAATTCTTGGCGTTGCGATGATTCTCGTCTTTGCTGGTTGCGCGCAGCAACCGGAACTCGCGCCGGAGCCGGACACGACTGCGGCCGACACCGAAAACCTTCGCGCGCTGGTGGGCCAGTTTGTGGACGCGTGGAACGCCGCGGACATGGCCGCGATCGGCCCGATGGTGGCCGACGACGTCGTCTTGATGCAGCCGGATGGTCCGTTGCTCCAGGGCCGCGAAGCGATCCTGGCGATGATGGCCGAAGCCTACGACATCACGATGGTGTCCCTGCTCTTCAAGCGCGGGGGTGACGACGCGTGGCAGATGTCACGCTGGATGTGGAATCAGGAGGGCGCGGCAGACACGACTGAGGGCTAACCCCGGGTCTTCTGCCACACGAACGCGAAGCTGATCAGCCGCCCACGGTGCTTCTCCCAGTGGGGCTTTTTCGCGATCCACTGATCGTCGATCACGTTTTCGTCCATCTCGATCACGGTCAGCCCGGCGCCGTTGGCTGCTCGAACGTGATCGCTGAACAGGTGAACGTACGTTTCGATCGCCACGGGTTCGCCCGACTCGCGGTGAAAA
Source organism: Gemmatimonadota bacterium (assembly GCA_039589035.1). Classification (GTDB taxonomy): domain Bacteria; phylum Gemmatimonadota; class Gemmatimonadetes; order JACCXV01; family JAHWKZ01; genus CAMYLR01. The sequence goes on from JBDHIC010000112.1 coordinate 3,066, forward strand.
TGGGTCGGCATGCCAGTCGCCATGATGAAGTACGGATGGAACCCGACGATAACGAAGTGACCGCCGCTTTTGATGAGCCGGGACGCCTCGGAATAGAGCGGTGCGATGTCCGCCAGGTGCTCGTCCACGAGCGAGGCGATCGCTAGATCATAGCTCGCGTCGGACATGGCGGTGTCCGACACGTCGCCGATGGAGAGCGTTCGGTAGGTCTTCTTCGCCCGGGCGTGTTCGATCATCTCCGGCGTGATGTCGATCCCGTCGATCTCGGCCACGCCGGCCCGCTTGAGCCACACGCCGGTCCGACCGGTGCCGCACCCCAGGTCGATTGCCTGGCGAGCCCTGTTCCACGGGACGGTCGTCAACCGGGCGAGGAGATCGAGATCCATCTCGTCGAGAACCGTCTGCTCGTAGGTCGACTCCCACTCCCGATAGCCGTCGCGAGCCGGCAACATCGGGTACTTGCGGGTGTCGAACTGATCGAATTCGAGCCCCATTTGCGGTCAAGCTAATCAGAGCGCTGTAGGTTGGTCGCAGGACACGATTGATCTACCGCTATCGTCAGGGGGGCGAGCATGGCACACACGATCCGCCGCGCCGACTACTTCTACATCAACGTCGACGACGTTCCCGGGAAGGCTTACAAGCTGCTCTCACATCTCGCCGAGTTGGGGTTGAACCTGCTCGCGTTTAACGCGGTCCCGCTCGGGCCGGAGCGCACGCAGTTCTCGCTGTTCCCGGAAGACGTGCTAAAACTGGAGGATGCGGCCAAGAAGGCGGGTCTCGTGCTGGATGGACCGCACCCGGCACTTCTGGTTCAGGGCGACGACGAGTTAGGCGCGTTCGCCGGGGTCCACGAGAGACTCTACGAGGCCAACGTCAACGTGTACGCATCCACCGGCGTAACCGATGGCAGGGGGAGCTATGGCTACGTCCTCTACGTGCGGCCGGACGAGTACGAACGGGCGGCAACGGCGCTGGAGGTGTAGTCGACAAGCGATGTCTGAATCACTGAGAAAAGCCGTTGAGGAGCTGTGGCCCGAGCTCGCCTGGATCCAGGATGGGGAGCTCAGGGAGCAGACGACCATAGCTTGGATCGTCGCGTTCGAGCGGAGCCCGTTGGAGCCGGATGACCTCAACTACATTCCGTTCACGCTGTTGGTACCGAACTGTCCGGCCACGTTCATGGAGCACAAGCGTTGTGTCGTCCACATCGCCAAGCAGTCGGCGCTTGCCATGCAGGAGTTCCTCGGCAAGGCGCTGCCGATCGACCTCGACACGGTGATTGCGGGCGCCATCCTCGCCGATGTCGGAAAGCTCCTGGAGTATGAGAAGGTCGACGGCGAACTCCGTCAAAGCGATCGCGGAAAAGCGCTGAGACACCCATTCACCGGTGTGGCGCTCGCGGTGGAGTGCGGGATACCGGATGCGGTGTCTCACATCATCGCTACCCACGCTGCCGAGGGCGATCTGGTCAAGCGGTCGACCGAAGCGTTCATCGTGCACCATGCTGATTTCATGAGTTTTGAGCCGTTCAAGGGTCTCGCCGGCTGATGTCCGATACGATTACCGCGACAATGGCCCGCTGGGCAGCGGATCTACAGTACGAAGACCTGGGCCAACAGGCGATCCACGAGGCGAAACGGTACCTGCTCGATTCGCTGGGCTGCGCTTTTGGCGGATACCAGCAGGAGGATGTCAAGATCGCGCTCGACCTGCTCGATGAGATCGCGGGAGAAGGGCCGTCGACGATTCTGGGCAGCGGAGCGCGCGTCGATCCGGTCTCGGCATCGCTCGCGAACGCGTTGATGGTCCGCGTGATGGACTACAACGACATCTACTGGCAGCAGGACCCCTCGCACCCTTCGGACATCATCCCCGCGGCCATCGCGTGTGGCGAGCGTGCCGGGGGGAATGGGAAGGACCTCATCCTCGGTATCATCCTGGGCCACGAGTTCGAGATGCGCCTCTGTGAAGCCGCCTTTCCCGGCATCCGAGAGCGGGGGTGGCACCACGCGACGTTGACGGCGTTCGCCTCGCCGATCGTGGCCGGCCGGGCGCTGGGCCTGTCTTGGGAACAGATCCAGCACGCCATCGGCATCTCCGCTTCGCGTCACGCGACGTTGGGAGCCGTCACCGCCGGCAAGCTCACGATGATGAAGAACACGGTGGATCCCATGGCGACCCAGAGTGGTGTCCTGGCCGCATTGCTGGCCGAGAAGGGATACACGGGGCCGGAACACGTAATCGATGGGAAGGAAGGATTGGCTCACTGCTACGGACCGGAATGGAAGCTCGAGGTGCTGACCGATGGCCTGGGAGAATCGTGGAGGATCGAGCGTTGTGGCATGAAGGCGTTCCCCACCGAGGCGCTCACGCACGCGCCGATCTCCGCCGTGTTGGACATCGTGATCGGGAACGATCTCGCACCCGACCAGATCAAAAGGGTGCACATCCAGTCGCTGGCTCGCGCGGCCGACATCCTGGCCGATCCGAGTAAATACGATCCGCGTTCGAAGGAGACCGCGGACCACAGCCTGCCCTATGTCATCGCGGCGGCGATTGTGGACCGGCAGGTCACCCCGGCGCAGTTCGAGCAAGAGAAGATCATGGACGAGCGGATCAGGGCCCAGCTGAACAAGGTCGAGGTGGTGGCAGATCCGGAAATCGAAGCGGTCTTCCCTAAACTCCAACGGGTCGTCGTGAATATCGAGACTGAGGACGGCCGTGAGCTGACGAAGTCGCTGGACTATCCGAAGGGTGATCCTCGCAACCCGCTCAGCGACACCGAAGTCGAAGAGAAATTCGACGCGCTGGCATCACCGGTACTGTCGGATGTTGGACGGACGCGCTTGAAGGACGCGGTCTGGGGACTGGAGAACATCGGGTCGATCAGCGAGCTGATGAAGCTCTGCGTTGCCGACGCCTGACAGCAGACACCTGAAGACTGGCGACTGACATGTCCCAGACCCTCGTTGAAAAGATCGCCCAACTCCACATGACAGCCGGACCCGACCGGCCACTTCGCGCCAGTGACGTCATCTCACTGGCACCGCGGCACGTCATGACGCACGACAACACTGCGCCGGTGATGGAGAAGTTCGTGTCGATCGGGGCCAGCAAGATCCACAATCCCAAGCAGCCGGTCTTTACGCTGGATCACGACATCCAGAACACGTCGGATGTGAACCTCGCCAAGTACCGTGACATCGAGATGTTCGCCAAGGAACAAGGCGTAGACTTCTATCCGGCGGGGACGGGCATCGGACACCAGATAATGGTGTCGATGGGATACGTGGTGCCGGGCTCGCTGGTGGTCGCGTCGGACTCGCACTCCAACATGTACGGGGCGCTTGGTGCGTTGGGGACGCCCGTTGTGCGAACAGACGCCGCCGCCATCTGGGCCACCGGAGAGTTCTGGTGGCAGATCCCGCGCACAGTGCAGGTCGTGTTGGAAGGACAGCTCCGTGAAGGTGTGACGGGCAAGGACGTCATCATCACGCTCTGCGGGCTCTACGACCGCGACGAGGTGTTGAACGCCGCGGTGGAATTCGTCGGTTCGGGCGTGGGAAGCCTGTCCATGGACGGACGCATGTCGATCTCGAACATGACCACCGAATGGGGCGCGTTGGTCGGATGGTTCCCGGCAGACGGTGTCACGATCCGCTACCTCGAGCGGCGCAAGGCGATTCTGGACGCTCTCGGAGTTATCCGATTCACGGACGAGGATCTGGAACGGTGGGAAGCCGAGCCGTTGGCTTCCGATACGGACGCCAGCTTCGCGGCAACGATCGAGTTGGACCTGGGTGACGTGAGTCCCCACGTGTCCGGGCCCGACTCCGTGAAGGTCATGCGGCCGGTCAGTGAAATGGAAAAGGACCGTATCGCGATCCAGAAAGCTTATCTGGTGTCGTGCGTGAACAGCCGGCAGGAAGATCTCGAGGCCGCTGCCCGGGTGATCCGCGGGAAGAAGGTGGCCGCCGGGGTGGAGTTTTACGTGTCAGCGGCGAGCAAGGAAGTGCAGCAGGATGCTGAAACATCCAAAGCGTGGGATGCGCTGTTGGCCGCCGGCGCAAAGCCGTTGCCTCCTGGTTGTGGTCCGTGCATAGGGCTCGGCGCGGGATTGCTCGAGCCGGGTGAGGTCGGTATCTCTGCTACCAATCGCAATTTCAAGGGGCGCATGGGATCGCGGGAGGCTCAGTGCTACTTGGCGAGTCCAGAAGTGGTCGCGGCGTCGGCCTTGGTAGGACATGTTGCCGGTCCTGTGCGCGTCGAGGACCGGTTGCTGGAGTGGCGCTTCACGGAGCGCGTTGCAGCGCCGGAACCGGTTGAGGCTGTACCGATTCAGGACGGTTTCCCGGAGAAGGTCGTGGGGCGGCTGGTGTTCGTTCCGCAAGACAACCTCAACACCGACGGCATCTACGGGAAGGATTACACGTACCGCGAGGGCATGACGCCGGACGAGATGGCTCGTGTCGTGATGGAGAACTACGACCCCGAGTTCGCGGCGCGCACGAAGGCGGGTGACGTGTTGGTGGGAGGCTCGAACTTCGGAACCGGATCGTCACGGGAGCAGGCGGCTACGTCACTGCAGGCGAAGGGCATCCCGATGGTCATCGCGGCGAGCTTCTCACAAACGTATCTGCGCAATGCCTACAACAACGGGTATCCCTGTATTGCCTGTCCGGCGCTGGTGAAGCGCTTGAAGGAGTGGTTGGCGGACGACGTGGCCCAAGGTCAACCGACAATCATTCCTGGCGAGAAGATCGAGATCGATTTTGCCCGCAGCAAGGTGAGTTTTCGCGGAGAGGCGTTCGGTTTTGCAGCATTGGGAGCGGTGCCGCAGTCGCTTGTCGTGGCTGGGGGCGTCGAGAATCAGGTCCGGGAGCGGCTCGGTCTCAGCTAGTGCGGTCGAGTTTCGGCGGATCGATAACATGGATCGGGAAGATGGGGTAACGAGAGATGGCAAAACACACGGTAGTCATCATGCCCGGGGACGGTATCGGACAGACCGTCCTTCCCGAGTCGTTGCGGGTGCTGGACTCGGTGGGGTTCGATGCGGAGTACGTCCACGCGGACATCGGCTGGGAGTTCTGGGTCAACGAGGGCAACCCGTTGCCCGACCGGACGATCGATCTTCTGCGACAGCACAAGCTCGGACTTTTTGGCGCGATCACCTCCAAGCCCAAACTGCAGGCGAAGAAGGAGCTCAAGGCCGAGTTGCAGGACAAGGGTTACGAGTACTTCAGCCCGATCGTCAGCATGCGGCAGCTGTTCAACCTGGACATCTGCATGCGCCCGTGTCGTTCGTTTCCCGGCAACCCGCTCAACTTCGTGAGGCAGCGGGCAGATGGCGGGCTCGATGAGCCCAGGGTCGACGCGGTCATCTTCCGCCAGAACACCGAAGGCCTCTACTGTGGCATCGAGTGGACGAATCCGCCGCAGGCAGTACGCAAGGCCATCGGCTTGCATCCAAAGCACAAGGCGTTTGCCAACGTACCCAACGAGGACATCGCCATCTCGATGCGGTTGTTCACCCTCAACGCGTGCCGCCGGATCGTGCGCGCCGCGTTCGAGTACGCACAGAAGCACAACTATCGGTCCGTAACGATCTGCGAAAAGCCGAACGTATTGCGGGAGACCTCCGGGATGATGGAAGAGGTGGGCCGGGAGGTGCATCAAGAGTTCTCCGGCATCGAGTTGTGGTCCACCAACATCGACGCGCAAATGATGTGGATGACGAAGAGTCCCGAGGACTACGGGGTCATCGTAGCTGGCAAC
>JBDHIC010000113.1:0-6294 GCA_039589035.1 Gemmatimonadota bacterium
CCTCAAGAAGCTCGCCTCAGACAACCTCTACTTGTACTCGAACAAGCGCCGTAACGACGTGATCGGCATGCTTCCGCTGGCGAACGTGGGGTTGCAAATCACCGACTACCTGGCTGAGCGGTTTGGGTTCGATCGGCGCGCCGCCGAAAGAGCGTGCGCCGCTGAGGCGGCCAATCTGCTGGGTGCACGAGTAACACGTCATACCTCGACGGGAGAGCGTCTGGCCTGGAAGCGCTGGGGGCCCTTGATTCTAATCCTGCCGGGAATCGAGCGTTGGCCCGTGGCCGATAAGCGGGCACTAGCTGCAGTTGTGCGTAGTAAGAGCGGCACGCGAGAATCGGAATACTTGCTCCGTTTTGACCGTCACCGACGATTGCCCCGAGCAATTCAGCGATTGACGGAGGATTGAGCCTCTCCCAACCGCACGCGCCAGGCGCCGAAGTACATGATCGCGATCCCCACGGCGGTAATGGCGAAGAAGTCCACCGTGTGTGTCGGCGAGATGAGCTTGACCGTTAGCGCCAACAACCCGAGCGCGCCGATGGCGGTTACAACACCTCCCATGTGGGCCAGCAACCAATAACCGATAGATGCTTGGAGCACAGTGCCGCAGTGCGGACACTTCGTTCGTCTCGGGTGCCGGATCAAGAGACGCAGACGCTCGTGACCCAAGCCCACGACCCGCCCATTACAACCGGGACACGTCTTCACTAGCGGCATGGCGTCGCGACGGAAACCACGTGTTCTACCAGCGTGCCTCCAGCTCATCCGCGATCGCGGCCAATTCCTCACGCTGTTTACCCTCGAACGCGCGGCAGCCAACATCGCCAAACCGTCCGCACAATAAGGTCTGGTCGGCCTCCGTCATCACGTGATCCCCCATGTTGAACAGGACGTTGTCTTCCTTGTAGATGTGATTGGCCAACAGCGTCAGGTACTGTCTCGCCGCGTCGCGAAATCGCGCCTCGGCCCGGCCGTCACCGCCCTCGAAGGCCGTCAAGGCCGTATCCATTTGCTGGGTCAGCATCCGGGCCTGTGAATGCTCGTAGAGCATCACGCCAATCGGGCCTCCATCGCGGGGGATTCCACGTTCCTCGAGAACCGGAAACAGTAGGTCCTCCTCTTTCGCGTGATGGCAGGCGTCGGCGAACAGGCGGAAGAACTCGACGCACTGCTTCAGCGACTCCACCTCGAATCCCTCATCCTTCTCGGACCTCACCACCAGCGTTTCGAGCACGCGAAGCACGCGCTCGATCACGCGGTGCTCGCTCTTCAGTACCGCCGAGGGCCGTTCGTCGCTCATATCACACCAGGACGCTTTCGTATCTGACTACGGACCGATCGGGAAACCGATCCCCGACCCTCGATGATGATGACCGCGCTGCCGGCATTGAACTCTACACCACTGCCAAACACAAGCCCGAGGTCGGTGCCTTTGAATGCGCACTAACCCAAAGTCTAGACTATTTTAGGCCAAGCAGATCGTCATTGTCTATAGTGGTTCACCCCTTTGGTGGTAGAAACACTCCCCGTTGCCCGGTCGGATCGGGTTCACCGCCACGATCCAGGATTCGGGATCGTTCCTCTCCTAGAGGGCGTACACTCGCACCCCAATCGAAAGGTGACGACGATGAGTCGAATCGGGATCCTCGGGCTGTCGGCAGCACTGGCGTTCACGTTTGTTCAGGGGTGTGCTGGGACACGGAGTAACTTCGACGGCACAGATCGGTCGCTCACATTGCTTGATACGGCGCTCTGCTCGCCAACGGGTGACTTCACCTTGCAATCCACCAACCCGTACTTCCCGATGGATGTGGGCAAGCAGTGGGTTCTCGAAGGCGGGAACGAACGGGTCGAGGTCACGGTGCTCGATGAGACCGAGATCGTGGCCGGAGTCACCACTCGGGTGATCGAAGAACGCGAGTACAAGAATGGCAAGGTGAAGGAAGTCTCGCGTAACTACTTCGCTCAAGCGAGCGATGGGACGGTCTGTTACTTCGGCGAGGCGGTCGACCCCCACGAGGGCGTATGGCGCGCGGATGACCCCGGGAGTGGGCCGGGGATCATTATGCCAGCCGATCCGCGACCCGGCATGGCCTTTAAGATGGAGGTCGCGCCCGGTGAGGCTGAGGACGAGGCTGAGATTGTCGAGTTCAAGACCACGCGCGTGCCGGCGGGGACCTTCACCGAGACGATCCGCGTTCGAGAGCTGGACCCACTCGACAACGACAGTGACTACAAGGTCTTTGCGCGCGGTGTTGGCATCATCATCGACGAGGACTTGAAGCTGGTCGAGCTGGTCACACCCTAGCGATCAAGCTCCTACGGCCCGCCGAGCTCCTGCTGGCGCTTCTCAACGGCTTCCTTGGCCTCTTTCAGGTCTACGTCGTGCAGCGCCCGAAAGACTCTGATCGCCTCGATCTTGTGACCCTTCATGATAAGGCGGTCGACGTCCGCCTCGGTTTCCTCGCCGGGGCGCGGGTAGACCCCCGTCCTACGCAGGCTCTCGATCTGGCTCCGCCTGCGCTTGACCATGAAAAACCCCAACACGAGGAGCGCCCCGATAACGATCAAGATCTGAACTGACAGTTGGTTCTCCATTGACTAAGCCTCCAATCGAAGCTCCCGCCGCGCCTGCTCAACGGCATTCATGAACTTGTCGAGCAACCGGTCGAGCCCCCTCTTCTCACATACCGGACACCAAAACGCTTTGCGACGTCTAATGAACATCAACTTTTTCGTCCCGCCGCAAGTCTTACAACTCTCCCCAAAATCATCCAACTCTAGCAACTCTTCCAGGAACATCGGATGCGCCGCGGCAACTTTGGCTATCTGCTCCATTGGGAAGTCGCGTCCCCACAAGTCGAGTAGCTCGAGATTCGGCAGTTGGGTCACCGGGGTGAGATCTACTCCCCGACCATCGATACCCCGAAGGTGAAGCGCTCGAAGCGTTTTCAGTCCAGCCAGCGCTTCGAGCCCATCGGTCTGCTGCTTGGTCCAAATGCCACCCGTCAGGTGCAACACTTTCAACTTTGGCAACATACGAATCGGCTCGAGAGTCTCGAGTCGACCGTTGTCATTCAAAACCAGGGTGATCAGGTCGGTGGCGGTCTGAATGCCATCCAGTCGGACGAACTTATTGCTCTGCCAAACGGTGAGTGTCTCAAGATTCTTCGGAAAATTGAACGCGGTCAGATCGGGCTCAGCCCAGAACCTCAGGCTCAGGTTTCTTAGCGAGAGTTCCCCGATACGCTGGACCTTCGGCAGATCCTTGGATCGGATCTTAAAGACGTTGAGTGTCTTGAGCTTCGGCAACTCCTTGAGAATGTCGACATCGACGGCTTCACCCCAGACCAGCAGCTCCTTGGAACGCCGGCCGACGCCCTCAAGATCGATGATCGCTCCGTCGCGCTCTTTCACGCCCACGGAGTCTTCCCTACGTGTCCATCGCCATAAAAAGGTTGTTGAGCGACTCGGCAAGAGTCGGATGGGCGAACACGCCATCCCGAAGGGCGGTGTACGGCAGCCCACCCATCATCGCCACCTGGAGCGCCGACATCGTTTCGCCGCCTTCGATGCCGAGCATGGCGCAGCCTAAGATCTCGTCCGTATCCCGGTCGACGACCGCCTTCATGAAACCCCGCGTCTCGCCACGCTCGATCGCCCGCGCAACGTTCGTCATCGGTAACTTGGCAACCCGAATGGGCCGCCCCATCTCCGCTGCCTCCCACTCTGAAAGCCCAACGCGCCCAAGCTCCGGATCGATAAACACGGTGTACGGTACAAGTCGGCTGGCCGTGCCAGCACCACCGGTACCAAGCAGGTTGGATTCGATCACCCGATAGTCATCATAAGCGATATGGGTGAAGGCCGGGCCGCCATTGACGTCGCCGAGCGCGTAAATGCCGGGGACGTTGGTTTCCAATCTCTCGTTGACGAGAACAAAGCCGCGGTCATCGGTCGCAATACCCGCCTCATCCAAGCCGAGACCGCTCGTATTTGGAATTCTCCCCGTCGCCACGAGCAAGTGCGATCCGTACACCTCGCGCTCTTCCCCACCCACCCGCGCGGTGACGACGTACGTACCGCCATCCGCAGTTTGGCGCTCGACCCCGATGACGTCGGCCCCAAACCAAAGCTCGATCCCGTCCTCTCGAAATATCTCGGCCACCGCATCGCAGACGTCCTCGTCTTCACGTGTGAGCAGGCAATCGGCACGCTGTAGGATCGTCACCTCACTGCCAAAGCGCCGAAACATCTGGCCAAACTCGGAGCCCACGTAGCCACCGCCGAGCACGATCAGATGCGCCGGCACTTCTTCGAGTTCCATAATCGTGGACGACGTCAGAAAGTCGGCATCCTTCACAACGGATGGGATCGCGGGGTTGCCACCGGTGTTGATGAAGATCGACTCGGCCTCGAGCACCCGATCGGCAACCAATGATCCGCGGACTTCAACCGCGTGTGGCTCGATAAACTTTGCCCGGCCGCGGATCAGCTCCAGGCCAGGAGTCTCTTCGAGACGGCGGCCACTCCCGTCACGAAACTGTTGCACGATCGATCGCTTTCGCTCGACAACGCGCTGCAGATCCACCCGCACCGTTCCAGTATCCACACCGTAGTCGATCGACCGCCGACCGAGATGCGCGATCCGCGCGCTCGCGACCATCGCCTTGGTGGGCGTGCATCCAACGTTGACACACGTTCCGCCAATGTGGCCGCTCTCGACGATTGCCGTGCGTCGCCCCGCCGCGGCGAGCGAGCGGGCGAGCGGCTTACCCGCCTGACCGGTCCCGATGACGATGGCATCAAAACGATCTCCGTGATTCATATGCTCCCTTCACCGAAGCAGTGGGGCACATATTAGTACTCCAGAAAGTCTGGCGAAGCTACACGGATCCACGGCCGCCGGCGCCCATGGAAACGTTGGTATATATCGATCAACGGATCCATATTTAGTCCAACTTTGACAAAGATGGAGGTTGTCATAATGAGGGAACCGGAAAGCGGAGCGATCGAAGCGGTCCGCGGGTGGTGGGATGCCAACCCCTGTGATACCGAGCTTGTGTCGTCAGAACGCTATTCGCTCAAGTACTTCGAGGAGCTAGAGGAATCCAAATACACGGATCAAGCGTTCATTCACTCATTCGCGCAGTTCACACGCTATCACGGTAAGCGCGTCCTAGAGGTAGGCCATGGACCAGGCACAGACTTTATTCAATGGTTGCGGGCGGGAGCGGTCTTGACGGGAATTGACCTAACGGAGGAGGCGCATGAGCATGTGAAGCAACGGATCGCGGCATACGGGTTACCTCAGCCGGATGGGCTTGAGATCGGGAGTGCAGAGGACTTGCCATTTGAGTCCAACTCTTTTGATCTCGGGTATTCGTTTGGAGTGCTTCATCACACCGAGGCCACGGAAACGGCATTAACCGAACTGGTGAGAGTCATCAGACCGGGAGGCGATTTCAAGGTAATGCTGTATAATCGACATTCCGTCTACGTAATTAACCAGTGGATTAAGCACGCTCTGATAAAGGGAAAACCGTTCCAGCGCGTCAGCGAGGTCGTGGCGAATCACATCGAGAGCCCAGGAACAAAGGCATATACCCGACGCGAGCTAATGGGGATGCTGAGACGGCTTCCACTTCGCGAGATCCAGATACACACGACGGTGACAAGTGCGGACCGGCTGTCGGCGCGGGCATTCCCACCACTGAATCTCCTGAACCGTACTGTGCTCCAGCTGACAGGATCGCGGATGGGATTCTTCCACAACATTTCGGCCAAGAAGGATGCTGAGTGAGACCACGGTCTTGAGAGAGGCTAACAGGCCCTCATGTAGCTGAATGCCAGGCGCTTCTCATGTCCAGACGGGCCATCCTCACGAGAGTTGGAGCCATAGCGTCGATCTTTCTTCTAGCGCTGGGGGCCTACCTATCGCTCATCCGCCCGTGGCAGTTGCGTTGGGGAGCGACCGACGAGGAAGTCGCCCGACCCATGCCTGGAGACGAGATCCTCGAGGCGCCGGAGCTCAACGCGACCCGCGCCGTCACCGTCCGCGCTCCGCCCGAGAAGATCTGGCCCTGGATCGTCCAAATGGGTGACGGGCGGGCCGGTTTTTATGCATATGATTGGTTTGACAACAGCGGCCGGCCAAGCGCCACGCGCATCATCCCCGAGCTGCAAGAACTCGAGGCTGGCGACAGCATCCCGCTCGTCGAGGGTCGCGTGTATGAGCGGGTTCATTCTGTGGATCGGCTTCGATCCACGGTGTGGATCAGCACCGATCAA
>JBDHIC010000114.1:0-6760 GCA_039589035.1 Gemmatimonadota bacterium
CCACCGCTGCCTCGATCGCCTCGTAGGCGGCCACGCCAGCGGTCGAGTCCATCGCCGCGTTGATGTTTGGCCCATACGCCAGCGCGGCGCCCCAGTAGCAAATCGCACAGTCCGGATCGATTCGAGCGGCCTCATCGAAGGCCCGTATCGCTTCGGCGTGGTTGAATGCGTAAACGAGGCGCAGACCCTGGTCGAAATACTCCTGGGTCATCGGCTCGGATGTGCTGATCTCGCGATGGTACTCGCCGAGGTTGGTGTAGAGCGGCACCGTGTCGGCAGGCGCTCCACTCACCATGACGATGGCCGTCAACAATTCCAACAGCATGCCACATCCTCCTTGAATCTCACGTGATGGCCTCTTGCAGCGCTTCGGCCAGCCTGGCTATGTCGTTTTCATCGTTGTACAGGTGCGGTGCAACGCGAATCGCAGACCCTCTAAGTGACACCGAAACATTGCGATCGGCGAGCGTCTCCTGCAGTCGATCGAGCGGTACCTGAGGGGGCGTCCGAATCCCGACCAGATGATGCGCCCGCCAGCTCTCGTCCTCGACATCATACCCGAGCTCACGAGCCTGACCGAGCACGTCACACATCAACTCACGACAGTACGCTTGGATCTCGTCTACCCCCCACTCGAGCAGCAGTTCGATCGCCGCGACCAGCATCGGGCCCAGGATGAAGTGGCTCTTCTCGCCAACGTCGTACCGCGTGGCCCCCGGCTGGTACGTATCTACATAGCTGGCGACGGCGCTAAAGTTCTCGCTCCCTTCGCGATTGATCCAGTTGTCCTCGATCGGAAGACCGTCGTCGTAACGTTCGCCGTAGTAGGCGACTCCGATGCAGTACGGGCCCAGGAGCCACTTGTAGCTGGCGCATATCAGCGCGTCGGGGCGTACCCGCTGCGCATCGAACGGCAACGCGCCCACCGCCTGCGTCCCGTCGATGATAAACGCTGCATCGACCTCCCGCGCGCGGTCACGGACCGCCTCGAGATCGAAGCGCGTTCCGTCCGACCAGTGAACGGGTCCCAGCGCGACGACCGCCGTATCGGCGTCGATCGACTCGAGCACGCGTCGATTCCAGATCATGCCCCGGTCGTCGCCGGAATCGGGTGGGCCGACCGTCCGCACCTCAGCGCCGGTCTCACCCGCGATCCGCCGCCACGAGTAGACGTTGCTGGGGAACTGCTCTTCGACGATGACGATGTTCTGATGCGCAGAGACGGGCGTGTTAGCCGCCACGGTGGCGATTCCGTAAGACGCAGACGGAATGATCGCCACTCGATTCGGGTCGGGTAGATGCGCGAGCTCAGCGAACCGATGCCGAATGCGATCGGTCACGCCAAACCAATCGTCGGGAGTGTATTGCGACGGGACCCGGCTCTTCTCGATTGCGGCAATGGCCTGCACCTCAGCTCGCTTTGGCAGCGGTGACATATACGCGCAATTCAGATAGTGCAGGTCGTTCGGGAGCGAGAACTCCCCTTTCTGGCAGGTAAGCACGTCGGTCAGCCCTGCATCGCCTTGGCGATCGTCGCCAACTGCATGTTCGACGTCCCTTCGTAGATCTTCCCGATCTTGGCGTCGCGGTAAAACTTCTCCACCGGGTACTCCTTGGTGTACCCATAACCGCCATAGATCTCGACCGCCGCGCTCGTGACCCGTTCCGCGACTTGCGACGAGTACAGCTTGGCCATCGCGGCTTCCTTCAAGAACGTCTGGCCGGCGTCCTTCAGCCGCGCGGCGTTATAAACGGTCAACCGCGCGGCTTCGAGCTCGGTCGCCAATTGCGCCAACTCAAATTGCACACCCTGGAAACCGAAGATCGCGCGGCCAAACGCCTCTCGCTCATGACTGTAACCGAGCGCCGCGTCGAGAGCGCCCTGAGCACACCCCACCATCTGCGCCCCGATCCCGATCCGGCCCTCGTTCAGCGTCTCGATCGCCACCTTGTACCCCTTGCCCGGTTCGCCGAGCACGTTCTCGCCCGGCACCCGGCAATTATCGAGCAGCAGCTCGGTGGTCGACGACGCTCGAATGCCGAGCTTATCCTCTTTCTTACCGACCGAGAATCCTTCAAACTCGCGCTCCACCAAGAACGCGGTGATGCCCTTGTAGCCCGCGTCCGGATCGATCGTGGCGAACACGACAAACACGCCCGCTTCCGCACCGTTGGTAATCCACAGCTTCGACCCATTCAACACGTACTCGTCACCGTCCCGCTCGGCTCGCGTCGACAGAGCGAACGCATCACTCCCCGACGAGGCTTCGCTCAGCGCGTACGCGCCGACCGTGTCCGCCGCCATGCGCGGCGCGTAGCGTTCGATCTGGGTCTCGCTCCCCCACCTCAGCAGACAGTTATTGAAGAGCGTGTTCTGGACGTCGACGAACACCCCGACCGACGGATCGACGCTCGATAGCCGCTCCACCGCGAGACATGCCAGGAAGAAAGAAGCCCCACCACCACCGTGCTCTTCGGCGATCTCGATTCCCATCAGCCCAAGCTCAAAGCACGGAGGAATGATTTCGGGGTCGAGCTTCCCGGCCGCATCCATATCGTGCACCCGTGGTCCGATCACATCGTTGGCGAACTGCTGGACGGTATCGGCAAACAGCGCTTCTTCGTCGGTGAGCTGGGTCAGCGGCTCGGTCATGCCGATTGCATCCTCCCGCGCAAAAGTTCCGCTATCACGTTACGGTCCCGAATGTGTTCGATCGCGATCCGCGACGCGTCCTGGGGTCGGACGTGGCCATACCAGACCCCGTCAGGGTAGATCAAGACGTTGCCAGCGAACTTGTGTCCGCCGACGTGGCTGGTGGCGCGCACGCTCACGTCATCGAGGTCGGCATCCTGACACGCCCGACGAAGCGCGGATACGATCGTCGGCCCGCACTGGCCACACCGATCGTCCCGCGACCCGTGCGTGCAGACGAACACGTGCGTCCCGCCCAGCGGAGTGTGCGGAACCGCGCTCGGACCTGGGTGTCCGGCAACCGCGTCGTCCAAGATGATCGGCCAGGATGTCTCGTCAACGTCGTGATACCGGACGCCGATCGGGAACGCGAGCAGATCGAGGCCGGTTCCACGGCTGGGCTCGTCGGTGGCAGTCAACTTGGGCGGGCAGTCGAGACTTTCACTCGTTGCACGAACATCGCGGGCCATGCGACCCAACAAGCCGCCGCCTTCTTCGATCCGCGCTGGCCATTCAACCGGCCCGGTACATGCGAAGAGGTGCGACGCGTACGGCTTTACCGTGTCAGCAAGCGACAACTCATCACGCGAATTCGAGCCCAACGTCATCATCCGTTCGCGGCCTATCATAGGGGCCGGTAGATTGCCGCGCCATGTCGCGGGAACGAGTTGCTACGCTCGCTATCTTCGCGTCGGCCTTCGCGTTCGGCTTCTTATCCGTCCTAACCAAGCTGGCGCTCGAAGCCGGAGCCCGGCCGCTGCCGTTGACCGCGTGGCGGTTTACGATCGCAGCTGCGCTCGTCTGGCTCGTGGTCGGCGTTAGTCGACGTCGACGGCCATCGGGGCGAGCGGTCGTCGCGTTGGTCGCGCTGGGCGCCATCTACGCGGTGGATGCGCTCTCTTTCACGTTCGCGTTGCGTTGGGTCCCAGCCAGCACCGCGACACTCATCTTCTACACCTACCCGGTGGTCGTGATCGTGCTCGCCGCGATGCTGCTCGGCGAGCGATTGACTTCTCGACGGCTGGTCGCGGTGGTGTTGGCGGTCGTCGGTTGTGGGTTGTTGGTCGGGATCGGCGCCCAGGGTGTCAACCCGATAGGCGTAGCACTCGTTCTGCTGGCCGTCGCGGCGTTGTCGCTGTACCTGGTGACCGGCCGCAAGGTGCTCCCCTCGCTACCGGCGGTCGGCAGCGCTGCGGTCATCATCACCGCCACCGCGGTCGTCTCGACGGCAGCCGCTACCGGCGCAGGTCAGTGGCAGCTAGGCGGAGAGGGCCGCGCGGTCGTGTACATGCTGTTATTGGCCGTCTTCTCCACCGCGCTGCCGATCACGTTGCTGGCGATCGGACTCCGGTACGTCGACGCCGGTCGGGCGTCGATCTACAGCACGATCGAACCGATCATCACCGTCATCGCGGCGAGCCTCATCCTCGGCGAGCGCATCGGAGCGTTTCAGTACGTCGGCGGCGCACTCATCTTGGTAGCGGTCGTCTGGCTGCGCCTGGAGCGTCCCTTACCCCAAAGCGAGTACCCGACGCCCTTCGACTCCCCATAGCGGAGCGGGGGTTTCGAACGCGGGCGATCATTTGTTAGATTGGTCATGCCCCGTCTCAGACAACAAAAAGGATGGTGTCATAATGCGACACTCTTGGGCGATTGCGCTCGCTGCCCTGTTCGTCGCGGTTTCGCCGTCGGTCGCTCGGGGCCAGCATTCTTACACCGAACTCAATCTGCACGGTGGCTCGCTGACGTTCGATCGAGGTGGGAGCCTGTTCGACACGGGCAACGATACCGATGTCTTGGCGGGGCTGCGCCTCGCGCGTCAAGGTGAAAGCGGCTGGGGCATCGGCGGAAACTTCGATTGGGTCTTCGCCGACCAACTCTCGCTCCCATTGGAGTTGGGTGGTGGCGACGTCGACTTTGACGTCCTGCTCTACAGCGTCGAGGTCGACTACACGTTCCCGTCAGCCAGCCGAACGAACTTCTTCCTCGGCGCCGGTGTCGGAGGCGCGACCGAACGGTTGAGCGACATTCCACCGCTCGACGAGGATGAAACCAACACGAACTTCCTCCTGCCGGTGTTTGGAGGATTCAAGGTCCATAACCGGTCCGTTAGTCCGACATGGGCGTTTCGCGTGGATGTTCGTGACAACCTGATTTGGCGTGATGATTTCATACTGTCCGGTGGCGACTCCTCGGACAACGACACCGAAGTACAGAACAACTTGGAGGTCACTGCTGGGCTGTCGTTCTTCTTTGGCGGCGGTCCACCACAACCCCCGCCGCCGAGTGACTCAGACGGCGACGGCGTCTACGACAACCGCGACCAATGCCCCAATACGGCGATGGCGACTCGCGTCGACTCGTTTGGCTGCCCGGTCCCGATCGATTCCGATGGCGACGGCGTGCCGGACGATCGCGATCAGTGCCCCGCGACACCGGTTGGCACGCTGGTTGACGCGGAAGGATGCCCGGTCGTTGAGGAGCCAGAACCAGAGCCCGAGCCAGAGCCCGTTATCTCGTGCGCCGACGGTCGCGACTGGTATCGGTACAACGACAGTATCTCGGTCGATGGTCGGAATTGGATCCAGTTTGGCGCAGCGGCTACGCTGCCGATCGATGACTTGATGCAGATCGGTGAGTATGACGGCGTGCCGGTTTACGTGCCAGCGGACGCCCGTCCGCCGTACACCAAGTCGTACGTACCGCTGTGCGCACCCAAGGATGCGTTCCAACCTTATCAAGTGGACCAGGGAATCCGCGGTACGACTGGGTAGGGGACCAACCTAGCCGTACTGCATGAAGGGCCCCCGTCGAAATCGGCGGGGGCCCTATTCTGTTAATCGCGATTTTTCGACACAGTCAACGACCCCGCGCGGGACGAATCTTTGAAGGCCTTCGACTGCGGCTTGGGGCCGCTCGCTGTTCACGCTGAGCCACCGATGATCGCGGGAAGATCTCTTTGGCTTGCCCGGCCCCCAGAACGGGTTCGTGGCCTACCACGACACCCGAGAAGTGGCGATGCTTGATACCATGGTGATGCCCGAGGGCGAAACCCGGCACGACAACGACGAGGCCGTCATCGCGACGATGGTTGTAAACAATCGCCGACTCGCCGTCCAATAACAGTTGCGGTCGGATGCCTAGCGCAATCACGGTCTCGTAGCTCACACAACTGCAGATACGAAGCCCGCGCGCGATTTGGAAGCGCCGCAACGCGCGCCGTGTTGCGGTGTTGACGATGCCGTTTCGAAATTTGGGATCAAAACCGGCGCGCCCCAGCTCAACCTGGACGCGCAGGATCTCGGCTGGCTCGAGATCTTCGACGACCTGCCGCACGAGCTGTCCGCTGAAACGGCTACGCGCCTCGACCACCCGTACGCTCGAGGCGGGCTCGATCGCATCTTGAGCCGGCGCAGCGTCCGGCACAGTAAGCGACATCAGTACGACACCGAATCCCAAAGCGCATACTGTTTTCATCGTTCGCATAGCATCCTCACGCCGAGAAGTTGCGCCCCCGCCCGCGACTTCGCCAACCGCCAACGACCCGGGTATGCGCAACACAGGGCGCAACCTGCAACGACGACATACGAGGTGAGCATGAAGAAGATGCGATCGATGTTTGCAATCGTCTGTTCGACTCTCTTCCTGGTCGGACCGGCGCTGGCGCAGCGACCATACAACCCGTTGCCACCCTATGAGCTCAACATCCACGCGGGGGGGTTGTTTCCCGACGAGGGCGACTCCCAGGGTATCTTTGGAACGCGGTTCATGCTGCACAAGGCGAGTGGGTGGGGTTTTGGCGGCAACTTCGACTGGGTCCCGATCAGCGACGAGGACACAGGCCTAGACGAGGTCGTAGACGTCAACACGTTCCTGTACAGCTTCGAGGTCGACTACACTTTCCAGTCGGACAACCCATTGCGATTCTTTGCGGGCGCCGGCTTGGGAGCTGCCTCGACGCGCATCGACGACGCACCCGATGAGATCGACGATTTGCGGACCGACTTCCTGTTACCGCTGGCGATGGGGCTCAAGTGGTTCAACCGGATGGATAACCCGTCGTGGGCG
>JBDHIC010000115.1:0-6222 GCA_039589035.1 Gemmatimonadota bacterium
GACACGTCTTGATCGATTTTTGACACCACTCAAAGTGGTGTCACCTCGATGCGCGCGCTAGCCTGCCCCGATGCTCGGAAGAGATCGCAAGGACCGGGTCCTGGTGCTGGGCGGCACCGGCTTTATCGGCCGCGAGATCGCGCTCGCGGTGGCGCAGGCCGGTCATCCGGTAACGGTATTTCACCGCGGTCACACGCCAGGTGACCTGCCACCGTCCGTCGATCGAGTGCTCGGCGACCGCCGCCACCTCGGCCAATACGCCGACCAGCTCCGGGCCACGGAACCCCGCGTCGTCGTCGACGTCATCGCCTACACCGAGTCGGACGCTGCCACGTGCGTCGAGGTCTTCGGCGGTGTCACGGAGCGGCTAGTCGTGATCTCGAGTCAGGACGTCTATCGCGCGTACGAGCGCTTTCTTGGCGTCGGCAACGGAAAGCTAGAGGCGGTCCCGTACACCGAGGAGGCCGCGCTCCGAGACCACCTCTACCCGTATCGCGATCGCGCAACCGGTGGCAACTCTTGGGTCACGGAGTACGACAAGATCCTGGTCGAGCGCACAGCGATGGGTGACGAACGACTCGCTACAACCGTGCTTCGGCTGCCGATGGTGTACGGCCCCGGCGACCGCCAACAGCGGCTGGCGCCATACGTCCAACGCATGAGCGACGAGCGCAACGCCATCCCGCTCGAGGCCGGTCACGCCGGCTGGCGCTGGACCCGTGGTTACGTCACCAACGTCGCCCACGCAGTGGCACTGGTGTGCGGTGACGACCGAGCGGCCGACCGGGTGTACAACCTGGGCGAGTCCGACGCGCTATCGGAGGCGGAATGGGTCGCCGCCGTCGGTCGAGCGGCCGGCTGGAGCGGTCGAGTGGTGCCGATAGAGCGTTCGCGGTGGCCGACCGAGCGGCAACTACCATACGACTGGAACCAGGATCTGGTCGCCGACACGACACGCTTGCGTGATAATCTCGGGTACGCAGAACCGATCGATCGCGATGAAGCGCTACGCCGTACCGTCGAGTGGCAAAAGGGCCAAGATCATCACGGTGACCCGGCCCAAGAGTACGCGGTCGAGGACCGCTGCCTTGAGCGCTAGCCTCGCATTTCGATATTCAGATGTGCGGGCTGCCGGGGATCCTGGCCCACCTGTTGCATCCCGCCTACCCCTATGACTTCAAAAGCGTCTTCTCTCTCGATCGGTCTCGACCCCCGCAGCGGTGCGGCCGGATTGGTCGCGCTTTTTTCCGGCACGCTCTTCACGAGCGCGTTCTTGCTGTTCTGGATTCAACCGCTTTTCGCTAAGCTGACCCTGCCGTTGTTGGGGGGCTCGACGGCGGTATGGACGACCGCCATGGTCTTTTTCCAGGCGACGTTGCTGGCGGGCTACGGCTACGCCCACCTATCGAGCCGTCATCTGAAACCACCGATACAACTCGGGCTCCATGCCGTAATTCTGGGGCTGGTCTTCTTGACCCTTCCGGTCGCCATCCGGGCAGAATTTCGGCCCGGGGGTCAACCGATCTTGGATTTGCTCCAGATTCTGACGGTGTCCATCGGCTTGCCCTTTTTTGCCGTCGCGTCGACGGCGCCGCTGCTACAGCGTTGGTTCTCCCACACCCACCATAAGGATTCGGAGGATCCCTATTTCCTTTACGGCGCCAGCAACGTCGGCAGCATTCTGGCCCTGGTTGCCTTCCCGTTTGTCATGGAGCCACAGCTCCGCCTGGCACAGCAGAGCGTTCTCTGGTCTGCCGGTTACGGCCTGCTCGCGGTTTTGATTCTGTCCTGCGGTGCAGTGGCTTATCCAAGGGGTCGCCGTCGTCCGGCGCAAACGACAACCCCGAGCCCAACTGCGATGATGGACAGCGTCACTTGGCGCGCACGGTCCCATTGGATCATCCTGGCCTTCGTGCCCTCCAGTTTGTTGCTCGGGGTGACCAATCACATCACACTCGACCTGGCGCCCGTGCCACTGCTTTGGGTGGTTCCTTTGGCGCTGTATCTGCTCACCTTTGTGATCGCTTTTTCACGTAGCGGTGGACGAGTGCGCGACAGAATCGCAAAGGCGCAACCTTACATTCTTGCCTTCGCTCTCCTGTTCGTGACCGCAACCGTCACGCTGGTCAAGCTTTCGATCGGTATCCACCTTGCGGTCTTTTTCATTCTAGCCCTGGTCTGTCACGGGGAGTTGGTACGACATCGCCCTGTCGTGTCGCATCTAACCGAGTTCTATTTCTTTATGTCGCTGGGCGGCGTGCTGGGTGGAATGTTCAATGCGATCGCCGCGCCCCTCGTGTTCAACGGGATCTATGAGTACCCGCTTGCAATCGTGCTGGCCTGCGGTCTGCGGCCCGGGATTTGGGGTGGCAGCCTGCGCGAGAAAGCCGGAGATGTTCTCTGGCCGCTGCTGTTGTGGGCGGCGGTCTTTATGATCGAGGATCTCGGCCTGTTGGAACGTCTCGGGTTTTCCGTGGTCGCCGCCATTCTCTTCTATCGCGGCTTGCTTGCGGTTGTTGTTTTTGGTTTCAATCAGCGGCCCTTGCGTTATGGGCTGGGTGCTGGCGTTGCCTTGCTGGTGATCGGCGGTGCGCACCAGGGACTCGACGTTCTCTACCAGGAACGCAGCTTCTTCGGGGTCTACCGGGTCATCGAGACCGAAGACGGCAAACGGCGGGAGCTCAGGCACGGCACCACGACCCACGGGATCCAGGCGATCGACGAAGCCGACTGGCGCGAGCCGCTCGGCTACCACGAAAGGGGCGGCCCTTTGGGACAGATCATCGCGGCCCTGGAAGCGCGTGGATCGGTGGAACGTATCGGTCTGGTCGGACTCGGCGCGGGCGCCTCGCTCTGCTACGCTCAGCCCGGCCAGCGTTGGACGTTCTACGAGATCGATCCTCTGGTCGTCGAGATCGCCTGGGACGAACGCTTCTTCCATTACGGTGCGCTGTGTTTCGATCAACCGGCTTCAGAAATGCGGGTTGGCGATGCGCGGCTGACCCTGGCCGCCGAGCCGGACGCGGCCTTCGACCTTCTGATACTGGATGCCTACAATTCCGATGCCGTGCCGGTTCACCTGCTGACCCGCGAGGCCATGGCGCTCTACGTTTCCCAGCTCAAGCCCGGGGGTATGTTGGCGATGCAGGCCAGCAACCGTCATTTGAACATCCCCCGGGTGATTGCCGGGCTCGCCGCAGACGCCGGCCTGACCGGTTGGCTTCAGCGTCACCGCCGCGACCCACCCCCACCTGGTTTCCTGCCGTCGGACTGGGCGGTTGTAACCCGGCCCGGCGAAGCCTTGCCGTTCGTTACCCAAGACGCGCGGTGGGAACCGCTGGAGACGATCGAAGATACAGTGCTCTGGACCGACGACTTCTCCAATATTATCTCGGTCTTGAAGTAAGGCCGGTCCGAGTCCGGACGAAGTGGTCGATAAAATTGGTGAGCACGCGCGCCGCGACCGGTGCGTCGGTGACCACCGGCGTGGGGTTGACCAAGTGAGCCCGCCGGGCGACAAAGTCGCGTGAGATTTCGGTCGTGATCTCGGCGTGGAACTGAATCCCGCGACAATTCTCGCCGATCGCTAGCGCCTGGATCGCGGTGTGACCATTGGACGCCAACACGACACCACCGGTTGGCAGCTCGACGACGTAGTCCTCGTGCGTCGCCTGGACCTGAAACCGGTCCGGACAGCCCACAAACAGCGGGTCTTCCCGCCCCTCGTCGGTCAGCTCGACCTCCACGGTGCCGAGCTCCCACCCGCCGGGGTGCAGCTCGACGCCGCCACCCAACGCGGCGGCGATCGCCTGGTGACCGTAACAAACACCGAGCAGCGGTTTCTGGTGTTCGACCACCGCGCCGATCCACCCCAGCAGGTCATCAGCCAGCGGGTCGTCATCCACGACCGAGCTCCGAGCACCGGTGACGATCCACCCATCAGCCGTATCTGGATCGGGGGGTGGCTCATCGGACAACCCAAAAACCCGACAGTCGACCCCGACCGGCTCGAGCACGCGTCGAAACCAGGCGTCGTAATCCCCGAACCGCTCGATCATGCCCGGGTACGTCGAGCCGGGCTTCAATATCCCAATCGATCCGTTGGTCGCGGTCACGACGTATCACCACTGAGGCCGGCCGGAACCGCGTCAGCCTCGCGCGCCAGTCGCAGCTGACCACACGCGCCCTCGATGTCGAGGCCGCGGCTTCTGCGGATCGTGATCGGCGATCGAGTGAGCTCCGCGACGGCGTCACGAAACGCCACCGTCTCGGTTTCGGTCGGACGACGGAAGCTTAATCCTTCGACAGGGTTGTAACGCATCAAGTTGACCTTGGCAGGGACGCGCTTGAGGAGCTCGGCCAGCGCCACCGCGTCCACTTCCCCGTCGTTGACACCCGGCAGGTGAACGTACTCGAACGTCAGACGCTTGCCGGTCGATTCGGTCCACACCCGGCAGGCGGCGATCACCTCGCAGAGCGGATGACGTCGGTTGAGCGGCACGATCTCGTCCCGGACTTCGTCCCGCGCGGCGTGGAGCGACACCGCCAGCCGCACCTGTGGAAACCGTTCACCGAGCGCCACGATCCCCTCCGGCACGCCGACCGTCGATACGGTGATGCGTCGGGCGCCAAGATCGAGCCCGTGTGAATCGATCATTATGTCGAGCGCGGTTTCGACCTGCTTCCAGTTGAGCAGCGGCTCGCCCATCCCCATGAGAACGACGTTCATGCCGACGTCACTGCGGCCGCGCAAGACGTGGAGGCGGCGCGCCTGATCAACGATCTCACCGGCCGTCAGATTGCGCCGGTAACCAAAAACCCCGGTGGCGCAAAACGCGCACGCCAGCGGACAACCGACCTGACTCGAGATGCAGATCGTGTCGCGGCGTCGCGTCGGAATGAGCACCGACTCGACCAGCTCGTCGTCAACCAGCTTCCACAGGAGCTTGCGCGTGCCGTCGGCCGAATTGCGCTCCTCATGTGGCGCGATCGATGGAAAACGGTAGTCAGCCTCGAGTTGGGCTCGCAGGTCGGTCGGAAGGGTCGTTATCGCCGCCCAATCGGTGGCGCCCTGGCGATAGACGGCCTCGACGATCTGAGCCACTCGGTAGGGCGGCTCCCCACGCTCAACGAGCCAGCTTGTCAGCGTGGTCTCGATCTCCCCCGGCCGCAAGCTCAGCAGCTCGACCCTAGGATCGAGGTCGATCAACCGTTCCAGCCGCCGGTCCGCCACTGCAACTACGCGACCTCGATCTCGCGTCCCAGGTACCCGAGGGCGGCCCCGATCCGCTCGACGACCAGTGGCTTGCCCATCGCCGCCATCGTCTCGAAGATCCCGGGGCTCACCCGGGTGCCGGTCAACGCCACCCTTAGGGCCTGCATCAGCTTTCCGGCGCTGACGCTGCGCTGCTCGCAGAGCGCCCGCAGACGAGCCTCCATCGCCTCCAAATCGTCGAACGCGGTTTCACCGTCGACGTAGCTGGCCGCCACCTCGAGCAGCTCACGGGCCATCTTGCGGTCCTTCCAGAACTTCGCAACCGCGTCGGGCTGGTACTCGATCGGACCGCCGAAGAACGGACGCCCCTGGACGACGAGGTCGTCGAGCGTCCGCGACCGGGTCTTGACCATCGCCATCAGCTCGGCGAACCAGATCGCACGCTCGGCGAGCTCGATCTCGGTGGCGATCCCGGCATCGACAAACCGCGGCCGAACAAGATCCGCGATCGCCATGCCCGACATCATCGACAGATGCTGCCCATTCAACCACTCCAGCTTCTGGACGTCGAACACGGCGCTCTTGCCGGTGATCCGCTCGAGCGAGAACGCTTCGATCAGCTCGGTCTGCGACATCACCTCGCGATCATCGCCGGGTGACCAGCCGAGGAGCGCCAGGAAGTTTGTAAACGCCTGCGGCAGGTACCCCTGCTCCTGGTAGGCGGACACACCGAGCGCGCCATGGCGCTTCGACAACTTGCGCTTATCCGGGCCCAAGATCAGCGGCACGTGCGCGAATCGCGGCACCGGCGCCCCCAGCGCCTGATAGAGCAGAATCTGCTTGGGTGTGTTCGATATGTGATCGTCGCCGCGGATCACATCCGTGACCCGCATGTCGCGATCGTCGACGGTGACCGCCAGGTTGTAGACCGGGGCGCCATCCGAGCGCAGCACGATGAAGTCGCCGATCGTCCGGTTGTCGAACCGCGTCGGGCCGTGCACGGCATC
>JBDHIC010000116.1:0-7332 GCA_039589035.1 Gemmatimonadota bacterium
CAGGAACACCAGCATCAGCGCCGAGGCCAGCACAAATCGCGTGGCGTTGAACGCCAGCGGCTCGAAGTCGATCAGGGCCGCTTTGACGACCGAGAAATTCGCGGCCCAGATCAGTACCAACGCCCACATCGCGAGCTGAGGATGATGGTGGGGCGGGTGGTGGTTTGTGCTCACAGCGGATTAGGTTACTGAACCTCAACCCAATTGACCGCCAGCACAGGAGGAATGTCGATGACCAACGGCGCAGACCGAAAGAACCTGTTCGAGCGCTTTCTGAGTCTGTTCACCGATGTGCGACCCGGCGAAGGCGTGCTAATCCTGCTGATGGCGCTCGACATCTTCCTGCTGCTGACCAGCTACTACCTGATCAAGCCGGTTCGCGAGGCGTTGATCTTGGCCGAGGGCGGGGCCGAGGCCAAGAGTTACCTGGTGGCCGCGATGGCGGTACTGCTGTTCTTCTTGGTTGGCGCCTACGCCAAGCTCGTCTCACGCTATGAGCGTACGCGGTTGATCACCGTCGTCACGTCATTCTTTATCGCTTGCCTGGTCGTTTTCTGGGCGCTCAGTAGGACTGCCGTTCCGTACCTGGGGTACGCCTTTTTTATCTGGGTCGGGATCTTCAGCGTGATGGTTGTCGCCCAGTTTTGGTCATACGCCAACGACGTCTACAACAACGAAGCCGGGAAACGACTCTTCCCGCTGGTCGCATTCGGTGGCTCGTTCGGCGCGTTCGCCGGAGCGGGGATCGCCGAGCGACTGCTCGACTATTTCAGCGTGTTCGAGATGCTGCTTTGGGCCGCGGCGGTGCTCGGGGCGTGCATCGGCCTGACGATCGTGATCTCGCGGCGGGTGTGGGGTAAGGCCGCGCTCCAAGCTCGGCAAAGGGAGATGACCGCTAAGCACGCGGCCGAGGCAGAAAAGGACGAACCGGCGGAGAAGGAGAGCCTCGGGTTCGACCTGCTGCTCAAGCATCGATATCTGGGGTACATAGCTCTATTGATCCTCCTGCTCAATCTTGTCAACACAACGGGTGAGTACATCCTCGGCAAGTTGGTCGAGACCTACGGGGCGGAGCGCACAGAGCAGGTGGCGGCCCAGGCAACGCAGGCTGGCGTGACGCTGTCGTTCGGAAACCGGGACTTCGGGGACCCGGCCAACGCTGACAATCAACGCGAATACCAACGGTCCGTGATCGGGTCGTTCTACGCCAACTTCTTCCTGTGGGTCAATCTGCTGGGGATGTTCATGCAGCTGTTCATCGTCAGCCGGTTGGTCAAGTATGGCGGGGTTCGAGCCGGTCTCTTGTGGCTGCCGATCGTCGCGTTGGGTACGTATGCGGTCATCTTTTTCCTGCCAGCGATCCGGTTCGCCAGGCTCGGCAAGACGTTCGAGAACGCCTCCGACTACTCGATCAACAAGACCACGATGCAGATGCTGTTCCTGCCGACTTCGCGTGACATCAAGTACAAGGCGAAGCAAGTGATCGACAGCTTCTTCCACCGCATCGGAGATGTGTTCTCAGCGATTATCGTGTTCGTAGGAACGTCAGTGTTTGTGTTCGGACCGCGGGGGTTTGCGGTCTTCAATCTGTTTGTGATTGCGATCTGGCTCGTCGTAGTATTACAGATTGTGCGCGAGCACAAGGCGATCGAAGCGGGGCAGCGACCCGAGATCACCGGTGCGGAGGAAGAGACGCCGGTAGCGGCGTAGCTTAGAGAGAAAGCGCCTACTGTAGCATTTCGCCGAAGATGATCTCCTCAGCGGCGAGCACGAACGCCGTGGGTGGGAGCCCGCGCGTCTTCCCGATCATCTGCGTGTAGTACTCGAGGAAGTCGTCACCTGGCTCTTGGAAGCCAAGCATGATCAAGTCGGCATTCTGCGAGCTCTCGCGGAGGATTTCCTCGAACGGACGACCGTTTCCGACCAGTACTTCCGGAGTCGCGCCGGTCCGAATCTGGCGCGTGATCGTCTCCAGATTGTTCCGGGCTCCCTGCGCGGCAGCGTCGTTCGGGACGACCATTTTCAGCCTCACCTCGGCACCCCTCCACGCAAGACTCGTTTGTAGCAGATAGGCCAGAATCACCATCAACCCACCGTTCTTCTTTAGCCCACCCCACCATACGTCGATTCGCTGTTGCATGCCGTAGCCGCGATTCTCAGGGTCACGCACGATCACCACGTTGCGCCGTGCCTCGTGGAAGTGGGTGATCATCTCGCAGTACCGATGGCGCTGGAGCGGATCGGCGATGTCCCCGAGCATGATGGTGTTTGGTACCAATGGCCCGAGACCGTAGGCCTCGACCAACCGCTCGGCGCCGTCGAAATGGTTTGGCGCCGGAATAACGCGAACCAGTGCCTGGACACCGTGCCGAGCCAGGTACTCATGAATGTTGACCGATATCGCCCGCCGACGATCAGCCGGTGTGGAGTCGACCGGCACGACGGTCGCCACCGTCATGAGTGCTTTGTTGTGGGTGATCGCGTTAGCCAGATCGATCAGACGCCAGCGCCGCTTCGGGGCACCTGAGAGGACGAGGATGTGCGGTCGCCAGTTCTTGGGACTCGGTTGATCGGCCGGCGCGCCGATTCGCAACAGGCCCGCGCGTGCGACCGCCATCCAAATCCCGCGGCGGACGTCGCCCCAGGTCGCCTTAATGTCACGGCGCTCCAACCAGATGAAGACCACGATCACGAATACCGCCGCGACAAAGGTCGCCCAGGCGTTGATCAGCACCATGACGACGATGCATCCGATTGCGCCGTACAGCGACAGCGACCAGTGAGTCTTGAACACCGGGCGGAACGAGGGGTTACCGATAAAGCGCTCGAGACCGGCAGCGATATTCAGCACACCGTAGGTCGTCAGGAAGAACATCGTGAGTATCGGCGCGATCACGTTCAGGTTGCCGAAGTAGACAGCGACCAGCGCCAGTGCCAGCGTGAGGGCGGTAGCGGCCCTTGGTTCGTCGTCGGGCCCGCTGCCACGGCCGAGATAGCGGAACGGGCGCGGCAGTATCCCGTCCCGCGCGAGCGCCTGAAGCACCCGCGGCGCACCGAGGATGCTGCCCACAGCGCTCGAAAGCGCCGCCCCCCAGAGCCCAAGCAAGATGGCGTCTCCCCACAAGGAGACTCGGCGCATGACGAGCGGGTCTTCGACGAGCGTGACCGGATCGACTCGGCTGGCGAGGATGACCGGGATCGTCATGTAGATGAACCAGCCGGCACCGATGGCGGCCAGGGTGCCCTTGGGTATCGATCTGGCTGGGTCCTTTAGATCGCCTGACATGTTGACGCCCGCCATGATGCCGGTCACGGCCGGGAAGAAGACCGCGAACACGACCCAGAAATCCTCGCGCGGCTGGGTGGGCACATCCCACATCTCGGCCGGCGCGTCCGGCAGCGGGCTTCCGAATGCCAGCGAGAACAGCGACAACGCGATCAGGATCATGACGACGTACTGAGCGCGAATCGCCGCCCGAGCCGAGGTCAACGCCAGCACGGCCACGAACAGGGTTGCCACGACACCGACCGAGCGCGGATCCAAGATCGGGAAGATGCCGACCAGGCTCTCCGCGAACCCGACGGTGTAGAGCGCCACCGAAAGCGCTTGCGCGAGATACAGCGGGATCCCCACCGCACCGCCGGCTTCGATACCGAGCGAACGACTGATCATGTAGTAGGCGCCGCCGGTCTTGACGGGCTGATCGGTGGCGATGGCGGCGATCGAGAGCGCGGTGAGATAGGTGATCAACGTCGCCAGGGTAACGATCCCGAGGGTCGCCGTAAGCCCGACGTTGCCAACCACCCACCCCGACCGCAGGTACATGAGGACGCCGAGAATCGTGAGCAGCGACGGCGTGAAGACGCCCGAGAACGTACCCAGCCCACGCTCCTCCGGAGTCTTGCTCCTGGTGGGCCTTATGGTTGGACGTTGGAGAGGGAGTGAGATCATGCCAGATCGCCGGGGGAATAGGGAATCCGCCTCGTGGCCTGAGCGGGCATATTGGTCACTAGCTAGGTTCGGGTCTCATGCCGGAGTCGAAACAAACGCAAGAAGCGATCCTCTTTCTGTGTGTCGCCAACTCCGCCCGCAGCCAGATGGCAGAAGGGCTGGCCCGATCGATGACCGATGACAGCATCGAGATCTATAGTGCCGGTTCCGAGCCAACTGTGGTAAACCCGCTCGCGATCCGCGCCATGGCCGAGATTGGGATCGATCTGTCGACGCATCGGTCGAAATCGATCGATGAAGTACCCTTGGACCGCGTCGGTGTCGTCGTGACTCTGTGCGCGGAGGAGGTTTGCCCCGTGTTGCCAGGGGTCGAGAGCCACCACTGGCCACTCCCAGACCCCGCCGTCGTGGCGGGGGATGAAGGCGAGCGTTTGGCTGCGTTCCGAGGTGTGCGCGAAGAGATCCGCGGTTGGTTGGAGAAATCGCTCTCAATGCTCACCGGAAACGCGGGATCCAGCGGGGCGTAGACTCGAGATACCGTTCATAGCTCGATCCGAACCGACGTTTGAGCCCAGGCTCCTCGTAGAGCGCTACGAATAGGTGCAAGGCAAGCGTGGATACCACCACCAGCCCAAGTATTCCAGGCGAGCGGTTGACGAGACCGAACCCCAACAGGAGGGTCAACGCACCGATGGCCATCGGGTTTCGCGTCCAGCGGTACGGACCGACGGCGACGAACTCGCGCGGTGGGTCGAATGGCGCCGGCGTACCGCGGCCGAGTGTGACGAACGTGCCAGCACAAGCCAACGCCAACGTTGCTCCCGCGATCATCAGTACCACACCCGGCAGTTGGGTCCACTCGGGCAACGCTCCCCCGAGTTGCGCGTCGAGCTCCTGAGATTGCAAGGCGATCCAGCCGAACGCGAACACGATCGCGGACGCATAGACCAAAGACCTGAATGCGATGAAAAGTGAGCCCACCGCTCCACAGTCTTATCCGCCCTTACACAGCCGGCAACCGTGTGCCCGGACAGGGTGGTTGCCGCCGGCCCCAACCTTGTCTAGGGTGTAACTCTCGTTCGGCCCGGTTTATGCTTGTTTGGGAACTGGCCCTCGACCCGCGGGGGTCCATTGTAGCCAATCGCATCAGAAAGGACTGCACGAAGCGTGTCTGGTTACCTGATTACCCCATTGCGCGGATCGCTCGCGCTGGCGTTCGCGCTGCTGCTAGGTGGACCCGCGGTGCTGTTGGCACAGCAACTCAATCCTTTCGAAGAGCCCCAACCAGTGGAAGACCCGCTCCCGCTGGCGGTCGGCAACGCTTGGACGTACACCGGTGACGTCTGGTGGGCGCCACCCGACTCGCGAACGGTGTATCGCGAGAACGTCAAGTGGAAAATGGAGATCACCGATATCGTCGAGCGCGACGGGCTGCGAGCAGCGGTGATCAAGGGCCATCCGCAAGACCTCATGTTGTACGAAGAGGGACGGGAGCAAGGCGATTATCTCTTGATCGCTACCGACAGCGGCAAGTACTACTTGTTGGATGGGGAACGCGCGGCGGCGGCGCTCAAACAGGTTAGGGATCCGAACAACCCGCTCATCGACCTGGTTGCCGACCCTGATCTAGTTCTCGATCTACCGCTCTTCGTCGGCAAGCGCTTCTGCTCTGCCAAAGAGCTGCTTCGGCCCGACAAGCTCAACTGTTGGACGGTGTCCAACGAGCAGATTACGACCCTGCCTGGGATCGCCGGCGTGATCGCGACCGAGGAAACGACCACGTACTTGCTGACGCATCGGACGAGCGCCAATCACGCGATCTGGAACTTCGTTCCCGGGGTCGGGTTCACTTCGTTCTCGTTCGGAACCCGCGGCGAGCCATCGGCGGTCGAGCTCATGCTATTCAAGGTCGAACTCCAGACCGGCGATGACGATTCGATGGCGGCCGATGAAGCTGCTGGGGAATCGGTCACCGGGCCGACGAACACGCCGCCTCAGTAGGGGTAACCCCCACCCCATACAAGGGGTAAAACCCCACTCCCCGGCGACTTGCCAAGCGCTACATTGACAGCGATCGGGATCTATCCACGTCTTCATACGAGGATCAGGAGCGGGAATGAACATTGATGATTTCATGGAGTGGGTCGTTCGGCGCAGTGACGCGATCATGTTTCGCGTCTCGTGGGAATCCGACGACGGCGTCTTTCACGTCAATCGCGGCTATCGAGTCCAGTTCAACAACGCCATCGGACCCTACAAGGGTGGGTTGCGGTTCGACCCATCGGTCAACCTGAGCGTCCTCAAGTTTCCTCAAGTTTCTGGGCTTCGAACAGTGTTTCAAGAACAGCTTGACGACGTTACCGATGGGCGGCGGGAAAGGCGGTGCTGATTTCGACCCCAAGGGTCGGTCGGACCACGAGATCATGCGCTTTTGCCAATCTTTCATGAGCGGTCTCTTCCGATACATCGGAGAGGACGTCGACGTTCCGGCTGGTGACATCGGTGTGGGTGCACGCGAGATCGGATATCTGTTCGGGCAGTACAAGCGGCTACGCAACGAGTTCACCGGAGCGATAACCGGTAAGGGTACGGCCTACGGTGGGAGTCGATTGCGCCCGGAAGCGACGGGGTACGGCTGTGTCTACTTCGCGAACGAAATGCTCAAGGCCCAGGAGGATGGCCTCGAGGGGAAGACATGCGTCGTGTCCGGCTCGGGGAACGTCGCGCAGTACGCCGCTGAGAAACTCATCGAGATGGGCGCCAAGGTCGTTACGTTGTCCGATCGCACCGGGTTTATCTACGAGCCAGACGGGTTCACGAAAGAGCGATTGGATTGGGTGATCGACCTCAAGACGAACCGACACGGTACCCTCGAGGAGTACGCGAAGGAGTTTGGCAGCGAGTACCACGTTGACGAGAAAGTCTGGGGCGTCTCGTGCGATCTCGCGTTCCCATGTGCGACGCAGAACGAGATCCAACTATCGGATGCCAAGGAGTTGGTGAGCAACGGCTGCCGGGCGGTCGCAGAAGGTGCGAACATGCCGGTCCACTTTGACGCCGCGGAGGCGATCGAGGCATCCGGGGTCATGCTCGCACCAGGCAAAGCGGCCAACGCCGGCGGCGTAGCGATCTCGGGTCTCGAGATGACCCAGAACGCCATTCGGATGAGGAAGATCATGCGCGGCATCCACGAGCAGTGCGTCGAATACGGTCAGGACAACGGCCGCATCGACTACGTGAAGGGTGCCAATGTAGCCGGCTTCATTAAGGTCGCCGACGCTATGCTCGCCTACGGAGTTGTGTAGGCCTCGAGCAAGTCCTGCGCGGCGCGACGCTGCTTCGGTGTTCCGAGCACTGCGACGCGATCACCAGCCCGGATT
>JBDHIC010000117.1:0-6071 GCA_039589035.1 Gemmatimonadota bacterium
CGACCGCGCCATTCTGACGTTGTTCGCGATCGAGTTGGTGCTGAGGGTTGGTTCGTTCCGGCCACCGGAGTTGACGATCTTCGATCGCTCTGTTATGGGTCGAGTCAGGACGCATGTGCTGGGTCGCCTCCGCTTCTGCGTAAGACCCTTGATCATTATCGATATCGTTACCGTGGCCGCGCTGGTGCCTGCCATGCGCGGGCTGCGCATGCTGCGACTGCTGCGGCTGATTCGGACGGCAGAACTTTTTCGCTACAGCCGCCCCTTCGGCGGGCTCGGGCGAGCGTTCCGCGAGAACTCGTTGTTGTTCACCTTTGCCCTGGCCGTGCTCGTCGTAACAGTTGTGCTGGGTGGTTCGACGCTGACGCTCGTCGAGCGCGATTTGAATCCCACAGTTGATTCTCTTGGAGATGGGATCTGGTGGGCCCTCGTCACTGTCACGACGGTTGGGTTCGGAGATATCACCCCGGTCACGACCTTGGGCCGCATGATCGGTGGGGTGTTGATGGTTGGCGGCCTCTTCAACTTGGCCTTGTTTGCCGGAATCGTTGGCAACACCTTGGTAGGCGTTGTAGTGAGGATTCGGAGGGAGCAGTTTCGAGTGAGCGATTACAGCGGTCATGTCGTTATCTGTGGTTACGATGCTGGTGCCCGGGTTCTGCTAGACTCGCTACTGCAGGAGTTCAACCCCTCGCAGACCGCGCTGGTACTCTTCAGCGAAGGCACTCGGCCAGAAGACCTGCCACCTGATTTTCTGTGGGTGAACGGCGACCCGACGAAGGAGAGCGAGCTCGACAAGGTGCGGCTGACACACGCCCGAGCGGCGGTGCTGGTGGCTCGGCGGGGCATACTACCCCAACAGGCGGATGCGGCCACGATTCTGACGGCGTTTACGATTCGGTCTTACTTACTCGCCCGTCAGGAGTCCCATCCGCGGCGTGAACCACTGTACATCGCAGCCGAGATCCTCGATAGCGAGAACGTCGGCCACGCTCTGTCGGCTGGTGCGAACGAGGTGATCGAGACAACTCGGCTGGGCTTCTCGCTCCTGTCCCACGCGGTGTCAATGCCCGGGACTGCATCGGTAATGAGTCAGGTCGCGACGATTGGCGCCCACAGCATCTTTGTCGCCTCGCTTCCCACCGATATCCCGGTCCCAACATCGTTTGGTGACGTCGTCCAGCGTGTCAAGCAATCTTCTGGCGCGCTGGTGATCGGCCTCAGAAACCCGGAGACCGGTGAGCACGTAGTCAATCCCACCGATACGACCGAGATCGGTCGCGATTCGCAGCTCATCTATCTGGCAGAGGGGCCAGTACTTCAGGAAGCTTAGCTTTCGAGGACTTGGTCTTGAGTTGCGTCGAGGTTGCGAAAGCCGATGGGTTGCGACCGGCGTAGCTTGAATGATTATGAGTCGGTTGAGCGAGAAGGTCGCCCGATTGCCGCGCAAGCCTGGGGTGTACCTGTTCAAGGACAAAGAAGGAACGGTTCTCTACGTCGGCAAGGCGGCCGATTTGCGTGGCCGCGCCCGCTCCTACTTGCAACCGCCCGAAGCGCTGCCCGACAAGACGCGCGTGCTGATGCGTTATGCCACCGACATCGATTATCTGGTCACCGACAGTGATGTCGAGGCGCTGCTTCTCGAATCGAACCTGATAAAGGAGCACAATCCGCGCTTCAACATCCTCCTACGGGATGACAAATCGTATCCGTACATCAAGGTAACCTTGCAGGAGGACTTCCCCCGCGTGTTCGTAACGCGCCGCGTCGTCGATGATGGCGGCAGGTACTTTGGGCCTTACACGCATGTGAAGTTGCTGAGGCGCAACCTCGCTTTTGTAAAGGAGCTCTTCCCAGTACGTTCGTGTCGCTACGACCTTCTTCGCGAGCGACCGTCCAGACCTTGTCTTGATTACCACATCGATCGCTGTGACGCGCCATGCGTTGAGTACGTGTCAAAGAGCGACTATCGATCGATGATCGATGACGTAGTCGCATTTCTCGAAGGTGACACGCGAGCTGCCGCCGGCCGACTGGAAACACACATGTTGAAGGCGGCTGAGCGGTTGCAGTTCGAACGTGCCGCCGGCTACCGGCGGCAGCTCGACGCACTCCAGGAGATCCGCGAGCGTCAGCGTGTATCGGGCCTATCGGGTGATGACCGCGACATCGTGGGTCTGACGCGTGATCAGAATGAAGCGTGCGGCGTGATCCTGCGGGTACGCGATGGGCGGGTGATGGGGAAGGAGCACCACGTGTTGGGAAACGTCGCCGGCGCCAGCGATGGCGAGGCGCTGTCGCTGTTTCTTACTCGGTACTATTTGAGAGCCGATCGTTTCCCGCGGGAGTTATTGGCGCCATTCGACTTCGATGACCGATCGCTTGTCGAGACCGCAATCCGCCAACAGGCCGGCCACGTCGTCGAGATTCACGTACCACAACGCGGCGAAAAGGCGAAGCAAGTCAAGCTGGCGGTGCGAAACGCCCGTTATCAGCTCGAAGAACGCCGGCTAAAGGAGCAAAACGAGACCGAGCGGGCGTCAGAGGCGGTGGTGGAGTTGAAGGACAGCCTTGGATTGGGACGAACCCCACGCCGCATCGCTTGTGTCGACATCTCGACGATCCACGGCGAAGACAGCGTCGGATCGGTGGTGACGTTTCTCAATGGCGCGCCTCGAAAGGCCGGCTACCGCCGCTTCCGGGTGAAGTACGCCGAGGGACAGGACGATTTCGCGATGATGGCGGAGGTGGTCGAGCGCTACTTCCGCGGTCTCCTGGATCACGACGAACCGTTACCCGATCTGCTGCTGATCGATGGAGGCAAAGGACAGCTCAACGCAGCCCGCGCGGTGTTGGAAGAGCTCGGTGCGCTGCCTGATCTCGACGTGGCCGGCTTGGCAAAGCGCGAAGAGGAGATCTATCTGCCGGAACGCAAGGAACCCGTGTGGTTACCCCGGCGGTCACGAGGTTTGCAGACGATGCAACATATTCGCAACGAAGCACACCGATTCGCGGTTTCGTACCATCGGAAGCTCCACAGTCGGCGCCTGATCGGAAGCGAGCTCGACGAGGTCCCCGGAATTGGTCCCAAGCGACGAGCTGCATTGCTTCACCACTTTCAGTCGGTTGATCAATTGCGCCACGTACCAGCCGACGAGATCGCGAAGATCCCCGGATTTTCAGTTGCCCTCGCCGAGCGCGTGAAGGCGGCGCTCGAGTGACGCCCGAAGCGCTGACGGCGGCGGTCAAGTCCCATGCGCTGGAGCTCGGTTTCGATGTCGTAGGCGTCGCCGCCGCCGACCGTGTCAGGGACGCCTCTCGCCTCGCCGACTGGCTGAAACGTGGCCACCATGCAAGCATGGGTTGGATGGCCGACCACTTCGAGAAACGGGTCGACCCGCGTGAGCTGATCCCCGGGTGCCGTTCGGTCGTGTGTGTTGGCTTGTTGTATCACCAAGCGGGTAACGGTCCTCAACCGGACGGCGTAGCGGTGGCCACTTACGCGTGGGGAGAGGACTACCATCGAGTTCTAAAGGACAAGCTGCATACTCTTTTGGATTACGGCAGAGCACTCGATGCGAGCTTTGACGGCCGAGCTTTTACGGACTCGGCGCCGGTCATGGACAAGTATTGGGCCGAGCGCGCGGGTCTGGGTTGGCGCGGCAAGAACACCAACCTGATCAACGTGGACCTAGGGTCGTTCTTATTCCTGGGCGAGCTATTGGTTACGGCCGAGCTCGTATCGGACGCAACAGGGATCGATCATTGTGGCACTTGCACACGTTGCCTCGAGGCTTGTCCGACCGGCGCATTGGTGGCACCGTACGTGCTGGACTCGACGCGTTGCATCGCGTACCACACAATCGAGCAGCGGGATGAGCTATCTGCTGAAGAAGAAGAGGGAATCGGGAACTGGCTCTTCGGTTGTGATATCTGCCAAGACGTATGTCCCTGGAATCATGGTGCTCCGGTGGCCGGTGAGCCGCGGTTCGAGCCGCGACGCGCAGCGTGGCCGACCGACCTGGATACCGTGCTCGAGATGACCGATGATGAGTTTGTCAGCCGTTTCGCCGAGTCTGCGATCGAGCGCACTCGGCGCCGGGGATTAGTGCGCAACGCCGCGATTGTCGCAGGAAACACCGGACTCGGTTCCGCCTCTGCGCTGGAGATCGCCACGGCCGACAGAGATCCGGTCGTGGCGGGGGCCGCGACGCGAGCGCTCGATCGTTGGCATCACCGACAAGCCGAAGCCGATCGGGCATGCTGACCGTTCGTCAGTACGCGGTTGGACCGTTTCAGTCCAACGCCTACCTGGTGTGGGACGCGGCTCCAGGCGAGGCTCTGCTGGTCGATGCTGGTGCCGAGGCACCTCGTCTGCTCCGGGAACTCGACGAAAACGACCTGACGCTGACGGCGATTTTGCAGACTCACGCGCACGCCGATCATATCGCGGCGCTACCGGAGCTGGTCGCGGCGACGGGCGCCCCGGTCTATTTGCATCCAGACGCGCGATCGATGCTGATCAGCGCCGAGGAGAACCTTTCTGCGTTCGCTGCCATCCCGATCACCGCACCGGTCGAAACGCTTGCTGTGACAGAAGCGGATGAGCTCAACTTGCTCGACCGCGATATACAGATCTACCACACGCCTGGGCATGCGCCGGGGAGCGTTTGCTATCACTTTGTCGACGACGGCATCGTGTTCACCGGCGACGCTTTGTTTGCGGGCTCGATTGGCCGGACCGACTTCCCGGGCGGCTCTTACGACTTATTGATCGATCGTATCAAAGAGAAACTGCTTGTGCTTCCGGACGAGACCCGGGTCTACTCTGGGCACATGGGCCCGACGACGATCGGCCACGAACGGGAGACAAACCCGTTCCTATGATATGAAGCGTACCCTCGAGCGATACACGGAGTACCTGCTGCTGGAGAAGGGCTTGGCAAAACGGACTATTGACGCCTACCGGGCGGATATCGAGCGCTACCAGTTGTTCGCGTCGGAGAGCGGTAGAAACCCGGGGGAGCGGGACACGGTGCGAGCCTACCTGAGCGAGCTCGATGCGCAAAATATGAAGGCGTCGACTGTGGCACGCAGATTGACGGCGCTCCGTGGGTTTTATGCGTTTGTAGCTGGTGAGGAGGGTTCGGCGGCCGATCCGACCGAGGCGATCGATCCGCCCCGGCGCGGCCGGCGGCTGCCTACCGTGCTGAGCCTGGAGGAGGTCGAGCGAATCATCGAAGCTGTGGGTGGTAACGAGCCTTTCCCGTTACGCGACCGCGCGATGCTCGAGTTTCTGTACGGGACCGGCGTGCGGATTTCAGAGTTGATCGCCGTCCAGGTCGAGGAATGCGATTGGACGGAGCGCACCGTTCGGCTCGTCCCCGTTCGACGTCGCGTAAGCCGGCGAGACGCCAGCGTCGGCGTCGAGTTGGCAGGTCCCAAGGGCGAGAAGGTGCGTGTGGTACCGGTGGGGCGGCATGCGATCGAGGCGGTGGTGAAATACGTCGAAGAAGAACGGGTCTCGCTGAAGGGTGCGGAGACCCAAGGCGTGTTGTTCTTGAACTTCCGGGGTCGCCCGTTGTCGCGGATGGGCGCGTGGAAGATCGTTCGGCGTTACGTTCGGCGGGCAGGGATCGACAAGAATGTCACACCGCACACGTTTCGCCATACCTTTGCGACCCATTTGCTCGATCGTGGAGCTGATTTGAGGGCGGTTCAGGAGATGCTTGGTCACGCCGATATAACGACGACTCAGATTTACACGCATATCGATCCTCCGTACCTGAGGGCCGAGCATCGCCGGTATCACCCTCGCGCGTGAGACCCTGGGGATACACCCTGGTGGCCGTGAGTTTTTGGCTGGTGGCAACCGCCTCGGATGCGACGGCTCAGCAGCCAGTCATCACGGTTGATCCCGAGATCCCGACGCCGATCGGGGCACGCATCGACAGCGTTCTGAGCGGCATCGATCCTGTCTCGATTGCCGATAGTGTTTTCGTTCCGCGCGGGTTGACCCGCGAAAGGTCGCTCGTTCAAGTCGGCGGAACGGTGATTCTCGAGGGTCGGGT
>JBDHIC010000118.1:0-8081 GCA_039589035.1 Gemmatimonadota bacterium
GATCATGGGCCCCTCGGGCTCCGGCAAGTCAACGCTCATGAACCTGATCGGGTGTCTCGATACGCCGACCGGGGGTCAGTATTGGCTCAACGGACGCGAGGTGAGTCAGCTCGATGACGATGAGCTGGCGTTCGTGCGCAACCGCGAGATCGGGTTCGTGTTTCAGACCTTCAACTTGCTGCCGCGGGCGACCGCGCTGAGGAATGTCGAGTTGCCGTTGGTGTACGGTGGGACGCCGTCCGAGCAGCGCATCGAGATGGCTCACGCCGCGCTCCGCGCGGTGGACCTGGAGGACCGGGCCGATCATCGCCCTAGCGAACTGTCCGGCGGACAACGGCAACGAGTCGCGATCGCCAGGGCGCTCGTTAATCGTCCCTCGATCATCCTGGCTGACGAGCCAACGGGCAACCTGGACTCGAAGACGAGCTCCGAGATTATGGCGGTCGTGGACCGCTTGCACAGCGAGGGCAACACGATCCTGCTCGTGACCCACGAAAACGACATCGCCGCGCACGCCAACCGCGAAGTGCATCTCTTGGATGGCCGTATCGAGAGCGATACGCGGCGCCCCACCCAGGCCGAGGTGGGCTCGGTCACCTAAAGAGGCAACAAAGAGGGCGCGACCGGTTTCCCGATCGCGCCCCGTGATTGCGGCCGCGCCGTGCGCCGGTAGGCTGGTTTACTTGGTCAGGCGCACGAGGATGTCTTGAGCGACCGCGTCAAAAACGTCTTCGAGCTCGGCTTCGGTCGGCGCGAAGTAGTATGACCCTTGCGGCTGGCTCGCATTGGCGACGCCGTCTTGGTTCGCCAGGTACTGCAAGTACGCGGTGTCGGGGACCAGGATCGGATCGCCCGCGTTCGGGTTCCCTAGGCCGATCGTGAACAGAAAGACCCCGTCGCTCCGGATCGCGTCGGCCCACTCAATGCCCTTGTCCCTGGCTTCGGTCCGGATCGTCGGCTCGGCCCAGCCAAAGCACGCCGGGGGTGCTATCTGCAAGTGACATCCATCGGCCGGCCAAACAACGCCATCGCTCGGCAACCCGTCGGGATCGTCGGTGAAGAACACGACGACGCGCACCGAGCGCTCGCGGACAGGACCGGTCTGGAGTTGGTTTAGCGCCCGCCGGAGCCCCTCGCCGGTGTTGGTGTCACCATCCGAGGTGATCCCATTGATCGCCGCTTTGACTTGGCCAGTAAAGGGCTGGCTCAGCATGAATCGGTCGGTGGCCCGGAGCTGGAACGACACCAACCCCATCTGATCGATATTGTTGTCGAAGTGATCGACAAATCCGCCGGCCGCGTTCTGCAGGTCGTCCCACGCGTTCATCGCCTTCAGAGATCCCGACTGGTCCAAGACGAGCACGATGTCGAGCGGCGGAACCGTCGCCTCGGCGATCGATCCGACGTCGACCTGGGTCTGGCCCAGCACGCGCATGAACGTCGTCGGCATGATCTCGTTGGCCGAAACCGAAACGGTGTTCTCGCCCTGAGCGTTGACGCCAAAGGCGATGTTCAGCTGCGCTGGGTCGACGCCGTTGGCCGCGGCCAACGACTCGATCCGCTGCCGAGCAGTGGATTGTCCTAGCCGCAGCGACGCCGCTCCAGCCAATGCCGCCGCATCGACCGCCCGTGACAGCTGGGCGCGTGTCACGTACGCGCGGGCGCCGTCGAGCGCCAGACCGCCGATCCCGAGGATCGCGACAAGGCTGATCGCCACCATCGCGATGATCGCTCCCCGCCGGTTTTGGATTAGCTGTAGCATGTTACCTCCTGCAAAGGTGGGGCGGGGGCGACCCGTTAGGGACACTAGAAGACGGCGCGCTCGTAGAGCTGGGTTGGTACAAGCACACCCATCATGCTCCCGAACGGTGTTATCTGATTGTAGTTGTAGAACACTTCCATGGTGTGGACACTCTGGCCGTCCACCAACCCCCAATCGTCCATTCCGGTGGCGGTATCGCCCACGTTCCCGACCTGGCTCAACCCAGCGTAGCCGACGCTCGCCGACTGACCGACGATGAGCGGCGCGCCGGCGGTCACGATGATCCGCGTTGCGATCGCGCCCCCCTGGCCGGCGAGGTTGATGCTGCCGCCGTTGGTCATCACGACGTTGACGGACTCACCCAGCGACGAGCCTCGGGCGGCCAGGTTGGCGCCCTCGCGGCTCAAACTGGTCAACGTGTGCTCGCGGCTCAGCGCGGTCCCGAACTCGACGATCCCGAGCACCATGCCCAGCAAGATCATCGACACCAGGACGGTCTCGATCAGCGCGTTGCCGCGCTCGTCTCTAGTTCTCGAAAAACGGTTCATTCTTCAACGATGTGGAAACGGTGAACGTGTATTCGCCATCGGGAAACACACTGTGAATCCCGGGCGTGACGAAATCGTAACTGAAGTCCCCGCTGACGGTGACGACTTGCGATGGACCGCCGCCGTCGGGCGGGTTGATCGTCAGGTTGTCGACGTCGACGTCGAGCGCGATCGCCTGCCGCTTGATCACGGCTACGATCGACTCGGCCCGCGTCAGTGGGTTGCCCTGGGCGTCGTTGAGCGTCCCCCCGGTCACGGCGAAGCGGGCCGCCTCGGCGATCGCGTGCTGCATCGTCACGCGGGCGTAGAAGAGACGTCCGAACTCAAAGATCCCCATGAACAGGACCATCACGACCGGGATGGCGAGCGCCAGCTCCAAGACCGTGCTGCCCCGGTTCCCGCGGAAGCGACGTCCAATATTCCTCAATCCCCTCATCTGCTAAGCTCGTTTCTTGGGAGTCATCCTAGGGGCGGTTCTCCGCCCGTGATCACGGCCTGCTGAGTATGCAGAGCCTGTACCACTCAGCTGTGTTTTGAGGGCTTTTTCCGACTTCTCGTAAGGCGACTACGATCGTGGAAGCGGAGTTCCGTTCGCGCGGTCTGATGGTACCGATCCGGAGGCAAGACAAGGGGACTTCGGCCCGGCCAGCGGGCGGTTATGGAAACCGCGGGGTGGGACACTCCCGCTTCTTACAGGCGGTTTTGCAAAAAACAACCCGGTGCAAGGAGGGCGGCGCGGCCAGTCCCGGGGACCGACCGCGCCTGGAGGGAGGGAGAAACGGGGGAGGCCTGGGGTTACTTGCTCAGCCGGACCAGGATGTCCTGGGCCACGGCTTGAAATACATCGTCGAGCTCGGCCGCCGTGGGCGCGAAGTACGCGCTGCCTTGGGGCTGACTGGGATCGGTGATGCCGTCCTCGTTCGCCAGCTCGCGCAGGTAATCCATGTCCGGCGTCAGAATCGGGTCCGGGTTGTTGGGGTTCCCGAGTCCGATCGTGAACAGATAGATGTTGTTCTGCCGAATCCGATCGGCCTCTGCGCGCCCGTTGGCCTTGCCGCGAGCGCGGACCGTAGTCTCGGTCAAGCCAAAGCACGACGGTACGCCCCTGCATCCGTCGGCTCTCGCGATCTGATTCAGCGGCAGTGCATCGGGATTATCGAAGTAGCCTCGCACGTTGCCGGTGATCCGGGTCGACACCGCCATCGCGCGATCCTGACCGCCGATCATTCCCCGGAAGGCCGTCGGCCGGCCGTCGGTGAAGAACACCACCACCTGGACCGAGCGGTTCCGCGTCGGGCCGTTGATGAGCGTCTCCTTGCCAAGCCTCAACCCCTCGCCGGTGTTGGTGTCGCCGACCGACGTCATGTTGTCGATCGCCGCCCGGATGTTACTCCGGAATGGCTGGCTCAGTGGCACGTGTTGGCCGGCGCGAACCTGGAACGAGACCAACCCGATCTGGTCGATCGATTCACTGAAGTTGTCGATAAAATCCTTGGCCGCGTTTTGCAGGTCGTCCCACGCGCCTTCGCGAGCGATCGAGCCTGATTGATCCAGTACGAGCACCAGATCGAGCGGCGGAACGGTCGCCTCGGCGGCCGCGACGACATCGACCCGATCGTGCCCCACTACGCGCATAAAGGTCGTCGGCACGATCTCGCTGGCGCTGACCGAGACGGTGTTCTCGCCTTCGGCGTTGACGCCGAACGAGTAGTTGAGCAGCGCCGGGTCGACGCCGTTGGCCCTGGCGAGTGCTATGATCCGCTGCTCGGCGGCAGCTTGGCTCTGTCGCAGCGCCGCAGCACCGCCCAGCGCGGCCGCGTCCACGGCGCGCGACAGCTCAGCGCGCGCGACGTAGGCGCGCCCCGAATCGAGCGCCAGACCGGCCATGCCAAGGAGCGCGACCAGGCTCACCGCGACAAACGCCAAGACAGTCCCTCGCTCATTGCCTATCACTCGGCGCCAGAAACCTCGCTTCATTCTTCTCTCCTCTTTCCTCCGTGTTGCTGAGCTGCTAGAAGACCGCTCGGGTGTACAGTGTGCTCGGAATCGCTGTGATTAGGTTCCCGAGCGGGGTCATCCGCTGATAGTCGTAAAAAATCTCGACGATGTGGATCCGTTGACCTTCCTGAAGGCCCAATGTGGCCAACGACGGTACCGGGTCCCCGACTGCTCCGATCCGGCTCACGCTCGCGTAACCCACGCTCGCCGCCTGGTCCTCGACCGTCGGTACGCCGCCGGTAACGACGAGTCTTGTTCCGATCACCCCGCCGCGTGAAGACAGCTTGATCGACACGCCGTTGTCCGAAACCGTCTGAATCGCCTCGGAGAGCGTCGACCCACGAGCGGCGATATTGGCCCCCTCGCGGCTCAAGCTCGTGATCGTATGGTCTACGCTGATCGCGTTCCCAAACTCGACGACGCCGAGAAAGACGAATAACAACAGCGTCGTCACAAGTGCGGCCTCGACCGTCGCTGTCCCGCTTTGCGACCTCATCCTTCGACCCGTATGTCTCACTCGATCGTAAATCACTCACGGTCCACCGCTCAGAAACGGCTCGTTCTTCATCGACGTGGCGACGGTGAAGTCATACTTGCCACCGGGAAAGAACACGCTGACACCAGGGGTTACAAATTGAAACTCGAAGTTCCCGGTGACGGTCACGATCTCGGTCGGACCCCCACCATCGGCCGGATCGATGATGAGTTGATCCACGTCGAGGTCGAGCGCCGTCGCTTCTCTCGTGATCACGCTCTTGATCGACTCGGCCCGGGTCATCGCATTGCCCTGGGCGTCATCGAGCGCACCACCGGTGACGGCGAAGCGCGTCGCTTCGTGAACGGCGTGTTGGAGGGTCAGTCGCGTGTAAAAGAAGCGCGAGAAATCGAAGATCCCCATGAAGAGGAGCGCCACGATCGGGATGACCATCGCGAACTCGATCATCGTCTGTCCGCGTTGGCAATTGAAGCGACCTGCTTTCATTACTCCCTCCGTTTGTTTCCTCAGGCGACGGATTCCCGACTCTCCCTAGACCGGTTTTGCTGCCGCCTCAAACAGTTTTCCTCGGGGGGTGTCTCACTGTACCCGAACTATGTAAGTCGATCAAGAATTGTGGTAATGTTTTTCAATTTGTGGGAAAATTTTACATTGTCGTATGTAACACTGTGCCATAAGTGGGCAAAAACTTGCCACACTTGGGTCGATCGTTTCACTGCAGCGAGGGGGGTACGGCCCGCTACGCCGGGCGAGCGGTGAACGGCTAGGGTAGGTTGGAGACCGATGGACACATGGGAAGATCTCAAGCCCGGCACACGTGTCGTCGTCGCGATGAGTGGCGGGGTCGACTCGAGCGTGGCGGCGTCGATGTTGGTCGAGCGCGGGCTCGACGTCATCGGCATCACGATGAAGAACTTCTGCTACAGCGAGGTGCCGGAAGAGTACGCCGACGCTGCGTGCTGCTCGCTGGCGGCGATCGAGGATGCGCGCGGGGTGGCGCGCACGCTGGGAATCATTCACCACATGCTCGACTTCGAGGGCCCGTTCCGCCAAGCGGTGATGGATCCGTTCGTAGCCGAGTACGCGGCCGGTCGAACCCCCAACCCCTGCGTTCGGTGCAACCGGCTGGTCCGCTTCCCCGGTTTGTGGCGCAAAGCCCGATTGCTAGGCGCCGTGGGCGTGGCGACCGGCCATTACGCGCGGGCGGTTCGACCCGCAGACGGTGAGGCCGCCCAGCTGCGGCGCCCGACCGATCGGGTCAAAGACCAGACGTTTTACCTGTGGGGGCTGCCGCCGCAGCTTCTCGAGCGAGCGTTCTTTCCGCTCGGTCAGTTGACCAAGGTTGACGTGCGGGCGCGAGCCGAAGAGCTCGGGTTTACCAGCGCCGACAAGCCCGAAAGCCAAGATATCTGTTTCATCCCCGACGGTGATCTGCGCGGTTTTCTCGCGCGCTATCAGAAAGCTCATCCCGAAATAGCAGCGGGCGATCGTTTCGCCCCTGGCGCCATCC
The DNA here is from genome assembly GCA_039589035.1 of Gemmatimonadota bacterium. Classification (GTDB taxonomy): domain Bacteria; phylum Gemmatimonadota; class Gemmatimonadetes; order JACCXV01; family JAHWKZ01; genus CAMYLR01. The sequence continues at coordinate 6,315 of JBDHIC010000118.1, forward strand.
GTACGGCGAGCGGTGAGCGAGTCGGCACACACGCCGGCAGCGGCTTTTACACCGTCGGTCAGCGTCGCGGGCTCGGCGTGACCGCATCGGAGCCACTCTACGTCACCGCGATCGAAGACTCGAATACGTTGGTCGTAGGAGCGGCGGACGAGCTCTGCCAGTGCGGGCTCGAGACCGAGGAGACGAACTGGCTTGGCGAGCCGGCGACCCGGGCCTTCCAGGCTCATGTCCAGATCAGGTACCGGTCCGAACCGGCACCGGCCGAGATCATGCCGCTGCCCGGACGCCGGGCCGAGGTCCGTTTCGATCGCCCCCAGCGGTCGGTGGCCCCCGGCCAGTCGGCCGTTTTCTACGCTGGCGAGCGGCTACTCGGCGGCGGGACGATCACACGCGCACTGGCGTAAGCTGGCTCCGAACTTGCAAACTGGACCCGGGGCGAGCCAATGACCGGGACCGGTGACATGACGAACCGACTGAAAACCGCGCTACTGGAAGCTCAAAAAAACGACGACGGCGGATGGAGCGTCGACGGCTCCGGGCCGAGCCAGACCGAAGCCACCGCGCTGGCGGTCCTGGCGGGCGGATCCACCGCTCCCTCCTCACGCGGAGCCGAGTGGCTCGGTGCCCACCAGCGCCCCGACGGGGCGTGGCCGCCGTGGCCGAGCGTTGATCTCACCAGCTGGGCGACGCCGTTGGCGGTGCTGGCGCTGAGCGAGATCGACGGCCGTGCAGCGAAGGCGGGCGCGGAATGGCTGTTGGACCAAGGCGGCCGTGGCTACCCCTGGTACACCAAGCTCTTCTACCGCCTCTTCCCGGATCGCGAGGTTATCGAGCTCGACGCCGATCTGACAGGTTGGCCATGGCTCCCAGACACGTTCAGCTGGGTCGAGCCGACGGCGTACGCGCTGATCGCGCTCAAGTCGCTCCGCGACCAGCTCCCGCCCCGCGTTGCTGCCCGAATCGACGAGGGCGAGCGGATGATTCTCGATCGCACATGCCCCGGCGGCGGGTGGAACTACGGCAACTCACGCGTGCTCGAGGAAGACCTTTGGCCCTACCCCGACACGACCGCGCTGGCCCTGATCGCGCTGCAAGACGCGCCGCTCGGGGACGAAATCAACACGAGTCTCAAAGCGCTGGAGGAAATGCTCGAGCACAACCAATCGGGACTCGCACTGTCGCTCTCGATCCTCTGCTTTAGGCTCTACAGCCGACCCACGGAAGCGCTCGAGGAACAGCTCGTCGCGCGGTTGGACGAAGTCGTCGCCTACGGCGAGACCCGATCCGTCGCGCTCGGCCTGATGGCTCTCGATCGCGCCACCAACCCGTTCGCTTTCGGCACTCATGATCGATCGTAGGGACTTTCTCAAGGCCGCTGGCGGCGCAGTCGTTGCCGCCTCGCTCCCGGGCTGCCAACAGGACGACCGGTGGCAGCCGGCAGCGTTCGTCAAGCAACCCCGCTCGCAGGTCGCCATCGTACCAGCGGCCAGTTACGAGCACCCGCTCGAGCAGACGATTCTGACCGGCCTCAAGCTGTTCCGGTTGGATGTCAACGATCGCAAGGTGGTGCTCAAGCCGAACTTCGTGGAGTTCGATCCACGGGGGGTGATCAACACCCATCCCGCGGTCCTGGCAGCCACGATCGAAGCGTTCCGCCGCTTGGGTGCGCGCGAGGTCGTCGTCGCCGAGGGTCCCGGACATCGGCGCGACAACGAGTACCTGCTTTCGGCGTCGGGCATCGGGGATGCGCTGAGCGATACCGGGACG
>JBDHIC010000119.1:0-5955 GCA_039589035.1 Gemmatimonadota bacterium
CGGCACGTTCGCGTACCTGTATCACACCGTCAGTGGGATCACGCTGCTGCGCTATGCAAGGCTGTGCGAGCAAGTGGACACGACGTCGGAGACAAAGCTCGTCGTCCAGGCGATGGTGGACGCGTTGTTGGAACACGACCCGGCCTACGAGACGATCTTGGAGGAACCACTTCCGCTCGATTCCATTCCCGAGTACAGCTTTTTGAGCACCCGCAATGGTGACAGCGAACGGCGGCGGACATTCCGTAGCGAATTCGACCGCGAACTGAACGGCAAGATGTCGCAGTTGGTCGACTACGGCGCTCGTAACGAAGAGGTGCTGGCTGACGCTGTGCGCGAAGTCCTCGGCGAACCCAAAGCCGCGCTCTCTGATGACGAAGCGATCAGCCTGGCGCTCGATCCACAACTCAACCCACTACTTGGTGAAGCGCTCAATCTGACGACACACGCCAAGCTCACACGAGCCCTTTACCACCCACACTACACGTTTCGGAAACGGCTCTCACACGCCGGTGACTCGCAAGACCAACGGCATCGGATGACGCCTGGGTCACGGCCGGCGCTCACCGCGCACATCACCGGTGAGCCAGACTACGTTGTCCCACGGTTGGTGCTCGAAAACGGGCGCACTGAAGCAGCGTACCGAGAGAGCATGGAGCGCACTTGGCAGGACATCACTGCCGTGCGCGCGGCTGGAGCCTCCACAGAGTTCGCCGAATACCTTCTGCCCAACGCGGTCGCCATCCGGTTCACTGAGTCGGCGGACCTGCTGAACCTGTTCCACAAGCACGCGTTGCGTCTGTGTTACAATGCGCAGGAGGAGATCTGGCAGGCATCGCTCGAAGAGGCCCAACAGGTGGCCGCGGTGAACCCGAGAATCGGGCGCCATCTCGTACCACCCTGCACGGTCCGTCTTCGCGCCGGCCACCGACCGATCTGCCCCGAGGGAACACGCTTCTGTGGCGAGCGCGTTTGGAACCTCGACGTGGATGCGTTCACCCGCCGCATCTGATCACCGCTAGGAATAGAGCGGTCCGAACCCTTCGTCGAAGCCAAGTGTAAATCGACCCAAGGAGGGTGCGTGGGATCGGACATAAACGCATGGTGGGGACGGCCTTTCAGGCTCGCCATACTGGCAGCCACGGCGATTCATGTCGTGCTGCTGCTGACGCTTTCGATCCCGGTGTCGAGGACGTACATCCGGTCAATCGACGAGGGGGATTGGCTCCCCATCTCACCAATCATCAGCCAACCTCGTGAGACCGCGCTAGAACCGACAGACCAGAGACCGGATGACGCACAGCCAGCGCGAACGCGACCAGCGCAACCCGATCCCGAGATCCCTCAACCCGCAATGTCACCCGACGCACCGTTGACCAGAACGATCCCACCAACGACGCTCAACGCACTCACTGAACCAACCCAATCATTGATCGTCAAACCGGCTGGAATCGGGCGTCGACCACCGGTCGTCGACGCCAAGCGCCGGGCGATCGCACGAGCAGAGTCCCTTATCAGCTCGCGGCTGGCGTCATTACCCGGAGCGGGCGCCCCAAAACCGAAACGACCCATCGCCCCGGCCGAAGACGGCGGGGTGACCGTTGTGATCCCATGGCCGGGATTCCTCCCCGCCGATCGATATGACGAGGTCTGGCGATCTGACCGCTGCCGAAAGACGGGCCGCGACGACGACGCCGACAAGCCAGGCGAAGCCGCAGCTCGCCGGGCGCAGTGCTAACCCTAGGACTACCGGGAAGGCAGGCGGCTAGACGTAGCCTCTTAGGCGGGTCGCTTCCACGACGCGCGAGATGCCGATCATGTAAGAAGCGTTGCGATACGTTAACCGCTCGGCTTGGCTGGTGGTGAACACGTCCCGCCAGGCCAAGTTGATGAATCGTTTGAGTTCCTTGTTCACCTTTCCGAGCGACCAATGGAACTTTTGGATGTTTTGAACCCACTCGAAGTACGACACTATCACCCCACCGGCGTTGACAAGTAGATCCGGCAACACGATGACTCCACGTTCGTTGAGAACATCGTCGCCACCGGGTGTCACCGGGTGGTTGGCCGCCTCGACGACCACTCCGGCCTGAACGCGCGTAGCAACGTCGGGGGTGATCACGCCGCCGATCGCGGCCGGCATGAGAATGTCGCAATCGCACGTCAGCAGCTCTTCTTGGGTGATCGGATCGGTGTCCGGGAACCCAACCACGCTACCCGTGTCGTCAACGTGCTTCAGCAACCGCGGGATATCGAGTCCGTCGCCGTCGAGGATCGCACCGTCGACATCCGAAACCGCCACGATCGTGAGCCCCATTCTGTCCAAAATACGAGCTCCCCAGCTGCCGACATTACCAAAACCCTGGATCGCAACCCGTGCGCCATCGAGTGAGAAGCCACAATCGGTCGCCGCCGACTCGAGTACGTACGCGGCCCCTTGAGCGGTCGCCTGTTCGCGGCCTGGCGAGCCCCCGAGTGGAATTGGTTTGCCGGTCACAATCCCCGGCGTGTGACCATAGCGCTGTCCGTAGGCGTCCATCATCCAGGCCATGATCTGCGCATTAGTGTTCATGTCGGGTGCCGGGATATCCCGATTGATTCCAATGATGTAGGAGATGTTCGAGGTGTAGCGGCGCGTCATGTCTCGCAGCTCGCGCGGACTCATTCCCCGCGGGTCGACTTGAATGCCGCCTTTCGCGCCGCCAAAGGGAACGTCGACGATTGCGGTCTTCCACGTCATCAGCGAGGCCAACGCTCGGATTTCGCTCAGGTCGGCCTCCGGATGATACCGGATTCCCCCCTTGTACGGTCCGCGAGCGCCATTGTGTTGCACGCGATAGCCGATGAAAACCTTGAGCGTCCCGTCGTCCATCCTCACCGGTACCTCGACCCGCATCTCACGATACGGTGTCTTGAGCAGCAGCCGAAGGTCCTCTGAGACGCCGGCCGCGGTCGCCCCGATGTCGAAGTAATGATTGACCGCAGCGAACGGATTGGTTTCGAGCTCCGCTGTGGCCGCGTCCATGGTCCCGGTGTCGCGGGTGGCCAGAGTCGACTCAGCAGTCGGTGGGTTGGACATGGGAAGCGCAGTATAATCCCGGCCCCATGGGTCGGCCATCGCTGTTTGATGATTCGGGCGGTCCGATCAACGGCTTCTCCCTCTTAGGTTTGCGGAGTCCTAATGGCACTCGATTCTCACACCGTCGCCTCACCGGTCCAATGGCTCGAATGGGGACACGAAGCGTTCTCGCGCGCACAGGGCGAGGACAAGCCGATACTGCTTCGAATCTCAGCGGTTTGGTGTCATTGGTGTCACGTGATGGACGACACGACCGATGCCGACCCTGAGGTCGCGCGGCGCGTAAACGAGTGGTTTGTACCGGTGCGAGTCGACAATGACGAACGACCGGACGTCAACGACCGCTACAACCTGGGAGGCTGGCCCACTACGGCCTTCCTGACCCCTGAGGGCGAGTTGATCACCGGCGGCACGTACTTCCCGGCGGCGGAGTTCAGCGACATTCTCGAGCGGGTCCACCGTGGTTGGGTCGACGACCGGGAAGCTGTGGACGCGGCGGTCGAGAACGTTCGCGAACGACGCGCCGCGGCCCTCGTGGAACGCCCTCAATCCGGCGCTTTCGATGCGCATTTTCTCACCACCGCGGTTGAGTCGGTTCTCGATGCCTTTGATTGGCGTTACGGCGGGTTTGGGACCCAACCAAAGTTTCCACATCCCGAAGCGATACGACTTCTGCTCCACGCACATCACGGCAGTGGCGCTGATGCGCCGTTGGAGGCGGCCAAGAAAACCTTGGTCGCAATGCGGGACGCCGGCTTGTCAGCGAATCGCGCATACGGGCTCTACGATCACCTGGCTGGCGGTTTCTTCCGGTACTCGACAACTCGTGATTGGAGCGAACCTCACTTCGAGAAGATGGCCGAAGACAACGCGCGGCTGGCCATGGCGTACCTCGATGCTTACCGGTTGACCGGCGAGGAGCGCTTTGCCGATACCGTTCGCGGCACCCTTTCGTTTGTGCTCGAAACACTGAGCCACCGCGAGGGCGGTGCGTTCGGAAGCCAAGATGCGGACGGAGAAGCCGAGTACTACGGACTCGAGCTCACCGAGCGCGCCAAGCGCCCAACGCCCACCATCGACCATCGTCTCTACACCAACTGGAACGGGATGATGGTAGTCGCTGCATTCGAGGCGGCCGCGGTCCTCGACTGGCCTGAGCTCACCGAGTGGTGCGCGCTCACGGTCGACCGTTTGACTTCGAGGCTATGCACGTCCGAAGGCGCTATGCGGCATGTTCTTCGCCCTCCGTACGGCGACGACGCGATCGATGTGGCTGCGCCTTTGCTGCTGACCGATCAGGCGTGGTGGCTGGCGGCGCAGCTGGCAGCTTTTCAGAGGACCGGCAGTCGCGACTATTTCGGGCGTGCTGAGAAGCTGGCGAATGTGATCGAACGCAATTTCTTCGACGCTGAGCGCGGCGCGTGCCGGGACCGATCGTCCGACGCTCGTGGGGACGGAATCCTGAACGAGCCACACTATCCGATGACCGATAACGCCGCGATCGCCTCCAGCTTTGCCGCGTTGGCGGCGCTGGGCGGTGATGAGCGATGGCGCGAGCGGGCGGAGTCGATCGTTCAGGCGCTCGCCGGAGAGGGGGCACGCTTCGGATTGCTCGGCGCTAGCCTGGCGCTGGCAGCGATCCACGTCATGGACACGCCGGTTCAGATCCACCTGGTCGGCCCGGCCGATGACGAGGCATTGCGAGCGCTGTGGAGTGTCGCTTGGCAGCAATACATGCCGTCACGGGTAACGGAGATCCTCGACCCGGACAGCGAACAGGCTCGGCTGGAGGCGCTCGGTTATCTGTTCAAAGGCGAACCGCGAGCGTATGTCTGCGTGGGGGATCGGTGCCTGGAACCCGTAACCGCACCAGATGCATTGAGGCGTCAGCTGGAGGCCATCGGGCCCCAGTAGGCACGGTTTCAGGGGTTCTGGCGCGCGGAATCGAACGTCAGCATGGCGCTGGGGGCGTCGTTCCCAAGCCGATCCGTGATCGTCGCCTCGAGTGTGTGTACGCCGGCGGGCACAGGTACACCAGGCGGCGGAAGCGGCAGCGTCGTCTCGCGTTCTCCGGCCGGCACCCAGGAAGCCAGGTGGAAAATCACCCCTTGGGCGGTGATCAGCCTGAAGCGAAGCGCGGCCAAGTCCAGGCCGAATCCCGCGCGGTCGGCATAGTGCGCTTTGACACCCCCCGCGGTACGCTCCAACGTCAAGGATGGCGGCGCGAACATCTCCTGCGTGTGACTCGAATCGACACCAAGCCGAGCCACGATGACCTCGGCAGCACCGGTTAGCCGGTGCGCCGCAGTGCCGTTGAGGCCGAAAGACAAACGACCTTCCCGGGGAGCCGCCCATACCACCGGCTCGAGTGGCCAAGCGAACCGGGCGCCGTCCTGAAACCGGGCGATCACCTCGCCAACCAGCGCCTCACGGACGGGCAGCGATCCGGCTCGAGGCCGCGCGACGCGAACTCGATTCTCCACCCAGACCACTAGCCGCTCACCACTCGAGAGCGTAATCCCTGGTTCCGGTCTATTGGCTTGGATGTGCAGCGTGTCGGTGGGAAGGTTGGCAGGAATCGTCTGCGATCGTGCAGGGATGGGCCGGGCACTGGTAAGCACCGCCAACCCGAGCAGCGGCAGATAGCGGGTGCGGCTCAACCGGCCTCGTCGATCACAACCGGCCAGCGTGCCGACGCAATCGCCAGGAACGCCCGTGCCGCGACTTGTGCCGTCTCGTCGCCCCAATCCCACCGCGGCGACAGTTCCATGATGTCACCGCCCGAAAACGTGGGCGACGACGCCCACGTTTCGAGCGCCTCGAGCACCTCCGACACCGACAATCCTCCCGGCCCCGCAGCGCTGGTGCCCGGCGCT
>JBDHIC010000120.1:0-5933 GCA_039589035.1 Gemmatimonadota bacterium
CTGCTTGGGAGGCAGCGCGCCATCGCTGAGGATGTGGATCTCCGACAACCCAGTTCCGTCGCCGTTCGTACGCACCCGAGCGCGAACGACCCCGGTTAGGGTCTGGAGAAGTTGATCGACTCGTACAGCGTCTAGTTCCGGCATCCGCTCACCTTCGGCGGCCTGAAGATACTGAGTATAAGAGGCGCGCCCGCCGGGGGGCAAGATTCCCGGACGTTGGCCTTGCTGGAATGGGTTTCAAAAGCGACCTTTAGTGGTCATCGACTTGCCGATACATCTGATAACGATCCACGATTGAAAGGAAGGTTCGCTTAGTGACATACGTCATCACCGAGCCTTGCGTCGGCCTCAAGGATGCCAGTTGCGTCGAAGTCTGTCCGGTGGATTGCATCTACGAAGGCGAAGACATGTACTACATCCATCCCGATGAGTGCATCGAATGCGCCGCCTGCGAACCGGAATGTCCGGTCGAGGCGATCTTCGCGTTGGAAGATGTGCCGCCGGAGATGACAAGGTTCATTTCAGTCAACGCTGAGTTTTTCAATCAATAAGACGATGAGCACACACTCCACGTCAACTGCTCTTCGTGTTTCGGGCTGGGTTCGAGCGCAGCCCACACAGCGCATGTTGGGCATCGCCGCGTTCGCTTTGCTGACCGCGGTCGGCGCCCTGATTCGGATCCCACTGCCTTTCACACCGGTTCCGATCACACTGCAAACCTTATTCGTACTGCTGGCGGGCGTTTACCTCGGCGGCCGCGACGGCGCCCTTAGCCAGCTCGCCTACCTTGGTCTCGGAGCGATCGGCCTGCCCCTTTTTGCTGGTGGTGGGTTGCTAGGCGCGACCGGTGGTTTCCTGCTCTCCTTCCCGATTGCGGCTTTGCTCGTCGGCTCGTTGCTGAGACCCGGCGACTCGGCGTGGCGGGCGATTCCGGTGCTCGCCGCCGCCAATCTCGTGATCTTTGGTCTTGGTGCTTCGTGGTTGGCCCGAACGCTCGACGTGAGCGCGGCACAAGCGTTATCGCTCGCCGTAGTACCGTTCCTGCCCGGCGCCGCTTTGAAGCTCGCCATAGTGACCGGGCTCGTCGCCCGCCCACCGTTCACCCGCTAGCGGAACCGTGGCCTAGTTCCCTTCCCGCTCCAGCTGCCCGGTCAGGTTTTCCGGCGACAGGATCTCGTTCAGTTGCTCTTCGCTTAATTCGCTCCGTTCCCGGGCGACCTCCATGATCGTGCGATTGGTTGCCAACGCCTCCTTCACGATCTCGGCCGCTTTGGAATAGCCGAGCACCGGGTTGAGCGCAGTAGCGAGCGAAGGGCTCTTGTGGGCGAACGACTCGGCTCGCTCGCGGTGGGCAATGATGCCCTCGATGCAACCGGTGCGAAACACCGGCAGAAAGTTCTTCAGGATCTCCATTGAGAATAGCAGCTCCCAGATCATGATCGGCATCATGACGTTGAGCTCCAGTTGGCCCGCCTGGGTACCCAGCGCAACAGCCGTATCGGCGCCAATCACGTGGAAAGCGATCTGATTGAGACATTCCGGCATTACCGGGTTGACCTTGCCGGGCATGATCGACGAACCAGGTTGCCTGGCAGGTAGCGAAATCTCCGCCAGTCCTGTCAGCGGACCCGAGTCGAGCAGCCGCAAGTCATTGGCGATCCGCGTGAGCTCCAGCGCCAGGTTCCGAACGCCGCCCGACACGGACGCGATCGCCTGCCGACTCTGAATCTGCTCTCGTGGGTCGGTCGCCTTGGTGAGCTGGAACCCGGTGAGCTCCGACATGTGACGAATGATCTTCGGTCGGTATCCCGGTGGCAGGTTTATCCCGGTTCCAGCCGCGTTGCCGCCGATCGGAAGCTCGCCCAGCTCCTCGACAGCGGTGCCGATCAACCTGATGCTCCGGTCGATCGCCGCACCCCAGGCATCGAACTCTTGTCCCATTGTCACCGGCACCGCGTCCTGAAGGTGTGTGCGGCCCGATTTGACGATGTCGGCAAACTCGTCGCCCTTGGCGTGGAGCGCGGCGGCGAGATCGGTCAACACGGGCTGCAAATCACGCCACTGGAGCATCGTCGCCAGGTGCATCGCTGTCGGAAACGTGTCGTTCGTCGACTGCGACATATTGACGTGATCGTTGGGGTGCAGGCGTGAGTAGTCGCCACGCTCGGCGCCGAGGATCTCGAGCGCCCGGTTGGCCAGCACCTCGTTGACATTCATATGAAAAGAAACACCTGCTCCGGCCTGGAATACGTCGACGACGAACTGTTCGCGCAGCTCTCCGGCGAGAACATCATCGGCTGCCTGTACGATCGCTTCGGCACGCTCTTTATCGAGCACCCCGATCTCAAGGTGGGTCAGCGCGGCTGCCTTCTTGATATAAGCGAATGCAGCAATCAGGTGCGGGTGCTCGCGGAGTCCGCTGACCGGGAAGTTTTCGGTCGCCCGTAACGTCTGAATGCCATAGTAGGCGTCAGCCGGGACTTCGCGCATACCGAGACTATCTTTCTCACTGCGCGTTTGCATTGGATTGCCTCTTTGAGCCTTCAATGTTCGTGTCGCGGGGCAGAGGGAAGATACAACCTTGTGCGCTCAACGTCGTACTCGGCATATTGCGATTTGATATGAGCGAGCCCTTTTCACCAGAACAGATAAAAGCGCTGATCCGGCTGCTCGATGATGACGACGACAACGTCAAGGATCACGTGCAGACCCAGCTCCGAACCGCGGGGTCGGCCGTCACTCCATACCTCGAAGCCGCCTCATCGGACCACCCCGTGTCAACGGTCCGCAGGGCGTCCCGAGGTCTGCTCGACAGGATCCGCAGCGACGAGATCGAACACCAGTGGGTAACCCTGCAAACCGCCCCCGATGGCAACGCGCTCGAAGAGGGCGCCTTTCTGTTGGAGCGGCTGATCCATCCCGATCGCGTCGCCGAACAGCAGCGTGCGCGAGCCGAGCTAGAACTGTTATCGGCCGGCGCTCGCGAAGCGGTGCCAGCGCAGGCCGACATCGCCACTCGCGTCGACGGACTCCGTCATTACATCCACGAGACGTCGCGCTTCCGAGGCAACAACGAGAACTACTACGACCCTGAGAACTCCTTCCTGTCACAAGTGCTTTCACGACGTACGGGGATCCCGATCACGTTGGCGCTCGTCTATCTGTCACTGGCGCATCGGATCGGAATCCCGCTGGTAGGGGTCAGCATGCCGATGCATTTCCTGGTTGGATACCAGCTCGGCGCAGCCTACCGGTATCTCGACCCGTTCTTCGATGGCCGAGAGGTCAGTCGCGGAGAGTGCATGGTGCTGCTCGAACGAGCTGGGTTTGATCCGGTCGATGACTATCTGAAACCGGCGCCGGTTGTGGCAACGCTGGAACGGATGGCCAAGAACCTCATCGTCATCTATCAGCACACGGCACGTGAACGAGAGCTCAAGTTGGCACGACGGTTTGTGACCCTCTTGACCGGTGAAACCGAGTCGTGACGTTCGTCTCCCGCTGCTTGTTATCGCGCTAGCGATCCCGGCAGCGTGTGGCACGGCGCGACAGCCGAGCCCGGAGCTGACGAACCCGCTCGTCGACGTCGGTGCAACGTACCCAGACATCCATCTCGATATACGATACGCGAGTCGGGACAACTTTCTCGGACGAGCGGTGTACGCCGCCCCGCGGTGCTACCTCGTGACCGATGCCGGCCAGCGACTCGTAGCAGCGGATACGGCGCTCCGCTCGGAAGGCCTGCGGTTAATCGTCTGGGACTGCTATCGCCCACGCTCGGTTCAGTACGCTATGTGGGAGATCCTGCCGGATCCGACCTATGTGGCTGACCCCGCCAGGGGCTCTCGGCACAATCGAGGCGCGGCAGTAGACGTCGGTGTGGTGGGGCTCGATGGCGAGCCCGTACCGCTCCCCACCGACCACGACGATTTCACCCCGGCAGCGCACCGCGATGCGGAGGATCTGCCCGCAGCCGCCATCGCCAACCGTGAGCGACTCGAGCGTGCCATGGTGGAAGCGGGTTGGATACCGCTGGCCAGCGAATGGTGGCATTTCGACGCCCCAAATTGGGAGCGATACGCGCTGCGCGACGACCCGCTCTAGCGCTCTCGGGGAACCCGGGCGGTGATCGACGCGACGGCTGCATCCACGTCATCAACCCAGGTAATGTGCTCGGTCCCGCCGTTGAGGTAGGGTCCGGCCGCGATCGCGTCGACAATCGGCCGCCAAGGATCTTCCCAAACAACCAATGGGCGCGGTTCGACGAGCCCCTTTCGCAGGTGCTCCCAAGCCAGCGACAACTCGGCCAGCGTGCCGTTGCCTCCCGGGAGCACCACGTAGGCGTCTGCTCGCCGAACCAGATGCTCCAGTCGCTCGGTCAGGATCTTGGCCTCGACGATTTCATCGAGATGAGGGTTGGGACCGGCGCGCCCAAACTCGGCGCACGTCACACCCACTGTGGGTGCGCCCGTCGACTGAGCCCCGGCGGCCGAGGCGCTCATCGTCCCACCGTAACCGCCGTTGATCACGCCGAACCCGGCGTGGCCGAGTGCGACTCCGAGCGCTCGTGCGCGCGCTACGTCTTCTAGCCGATCGGCACCACTGCCGAATACGGCCACCACAGGGTGTCTCATGTGAGAGAAAATAGCTGCGCGACTAGTAGATGAGGAGCAGCCTTTGGCCAGCGATCTCCGCCACTCGCCGATCCAAGTAACCGAAGCCACGACGCTCGGCTTCGATCTCGCTGGTCAGCATGCCGAGCACAACCGTGCGCAGTTGTTCCCGCGCCTCTCGCTGCACCTCCAGGCGATCTCGCGCCGCTTCAGACGGCACGCCGGGGCCTGCGACCATCGTCGACGGCAACGATTGCCGGAACGTCTCGACCGCATCACCATGGCGCGCAGCTTGATACGCAACCAGTAGCTCTTCGATGTCGTCCAGGTACGACTCCAGCCGAGCGTCATTAGCAAGCTCGGTCTGGAGTTGAGCCAGTAACTCGGCACGTTGGGTAGTCACGGTAGCCTGGTTCGGACTACCACTGTCTCGCATCGCCAAAGCGCCGAGACCGAACCCCAGTGCCAGCATGGCTGCGAATCCCGCCGCGCGCTGACTCCAACGCTGCCAGAGCGCTGGCTCAACGCGAGCGTGCAACTGCCGGTCCAACTCCTCTTCGAACCCGTCCCAGATGTCGATCGGCGGAGCAGGGTCCGGGATTAACCGACTGATGCCGATCAACTCACGCACCGCGCGCCGCTCCGCCTGGCACTGCGCGCAATTCGTCAGGTGATCGACAAGCGCTGGGGTCAGCGGCTCCGGCCCGGCGCTGGCCGCCCGCTCCCACAACGCTTCACTAACCGTATTACAGTGCAGAGGACTCATCTTCCTCGCTCTCCATCTCCACGCCGCCCTGCTCCAAGATCTGTCGCAGGCGACGAATGGCATGATAACCGTTCGCCTTCACGGTGCCTTCGGCGCAGCCGAGCGCCGCGGCGGTTTCCTTCACTGATAGTTCTTCTCTGTACCGAAGTATGAATGTGGCACGTTGCATCTGCGGTAACTGTTCAATTGCGTCCAGGATCCGTTGGCCGGCTTCTCTCAACGTGGCGCGAGCGAGCGGAGAGAACTCCTCGCTTGGCGCGTCCGGATATGCCATCTCCTCGAGTGGTGAGACGACGTCGTAACGACGCTGCTGTCGCTTCTTCCACCCCAGCGATTCGTTGACGGCGATCCGGTACAACCACGACCAAAAAGGTGCCCTCGGCTCCCAACGATCGATGTTTTGGTACACCTTGATGAATACCTGCTGCAGAACGTCGCGTGCATCTTCGTAGTTGCCGACGAAGCGGTACGTCACCCGCAACAGGTCTTGTCGGTAGAAGCGGACCACCTCGTTGAAAGCGATCCGATCTCCGGCTTGTGCCCGGCTCAGTATG
>JBDHIC010000121.1:0-5902 GCA_039589035.1 Gemmatimonadota bacterium
GAGCTTCCCATTCTCGTGCGACTTGCATGTGTAAGGCACGCCGCCAACGTTCGTCCTGAGCCAGGATCAAACTCTCCGTAGTAGAGAATTCGATTGTCCTGACAAGAATCGTCAGTACTGTACCTGCTTTGAAACCCCCAATGCCGCGCGAAGCAGTGCGCACGGCGGGGCCCATTCAGGCTGTCCAGGCTAAGCACGATTCGGTTTTCAGAGAGCAGATTCCCGTTTCGAAGGGATTATTAACATACGGTTCCAGGGGGGGAACGTCAAGTCGAGAAGTTTTAGAAACCGAGCCCGACTGGGGCTTTCGATGGTGCCAGCGGGCTGCGCGGGAGGCCCGGTTGGGCATCGGGGGCGTTGTAGGCGCCCGGCGCGACATCGTTCGGCGCGTTGGGGTAGAACAGGCTCGCCAGCGCCTGGATCTGCGAGCGGCCCGGGCCGAGCTCGAACTGGCCGCCGCCGTAGAGCACGATGCCGCGTTCGAGACACGCATCGATCGCCTCGAACAACCGTTTGACGGAACCGAACCGCGAGGGCTTGATGTTCATGTATCGGGGTTCGATCCCGAGCGCGTCGATGTCGGCCAACGAGTGGATCGGCGCATCCCACGACAGCCGGTCCTCGAAGCCGCGCAGTGCGGCGATCGTCTCGTCGGTACAGGCAACGTCCTCGAGGATCGCATCGGGGAATGTCTCTGCCACGCGTTTGTAGAGCGCCGGATCGGGTTCGGTGTGGACGACGGTGCCTTTGTAGTACGCCTTGAAATCGAGCGCCCGCACCCGGCCGGTCGCGGCGACCGCCGCCATCTGCTCGGTGTCCCAATCGGAGCTCGGATCGAGCTTGAACTCGAGCTCGGGGTAGAGTGCACGCCACGACTCGATGTCGAGCCGGGTCGAGACGACGAACCGCACCGGTTCGTACGGACGGCCTAGAACCGTCCCGAGATTGGTCTCCGCCTGGCGCAGCGCGAGATCGAGCGCCGCGCTCTCGAACGCCCACCGACGGTAGTCGTGCGATCCGTGCTGAACGGGCTCGGTCGGAAACAGCACGTGCTCGCCCATGTGTCGCGAAAAGCTGTCGATTGTCCAGCGGCCGCTGAGTGGCAGGTCGGCCGGCATCGTCTCCTGGTCCTCGGCCTCGTACGTAATGTCTTCGCCCTGGCCACGCTCCCCGCCGCCCTCGAGACAAACGGTGTGCGTAACCCGCTTGAAACCACTGGAAACTTCGAGCTCGCGCCGATCGAGGGTGTAGCCGTCGACCTCCAGCTCGAGATCCCGGAGCCGATCGTACGATGCAGAGGCCATGCTACCGCTCGAGTTTGAGCCTAGCGAAGCGCCGCTTGCCGACCTTCACGAGGACGGTCGAGCCGGCGGCCAACCGGTGGGCTGGGTCATCCACGCGCTGATCATCGATCGAAACACCCCCCTGAACCACGAGCCGTTGCCCCTCGGTCGTGGAGCTTGCCAACCCCGCTGCTTTGAGCAACCACGCGATCGGCGCCTCATCGTCGGTCAGCCGGATCGCAATCTCTGGCACCTCTTCGGGTGTCTCGTGATGCACGAACAATCGATCGAAGTGGGCCTCGGCGGCTGCCGCAGAGTCGGCGTCGTGGTACGTGGCGACGATCGATCGCGCCAACTGGCGTTTGAGATCGCGGGGGTTCGCGCCGGCGGCGAGCTGCTGCTCGACCTCGGCGACATCGTCGGGAGAGGCACCCAACCCATAGCGGAAGTACTTGACGATCAGCTCGTCGGGGATCGACATCGTCTTGCCGTACACTTCTTCCGGCGGTTCGGTCAGACCGATGTAGTTGTCGAGTGACTTCGACATCTTCTGCACGCCGTCGGTCCCCTCGAGCATCGGCAGCGTCAGGATGACTTGGGGCTCGACGCCGAACTCGCGTTGGATGTCGCGCGCCACCAGCAGATTGAACTTCTGATCCGTGCCGCCCAGCTCGACGTCGGCCTTGAGCGCCACCGAGTCGTAGCCCTGGGCCAGTGGGTACAGAAACTCGTGGATCGAGATCGGCGTCTCAGCGGTGAACCGCTTTCGGAAGTCGTCGCGCTCGAGCATCCGGGCCACGGTGTACTTGGCGGCCAGCTTGAGCACGTCCTCGAAGGTGAACTCGTCCAGCCACTCCGAGTTGTAGCGGATCGTCGTCCGATCCGGGTCGAGCACTCGAAATACCTGATCCCGGAACGTCTCGGCGTTGGCGTCGACCTCTTGGCGTGAGAGCGGCGGCCGCGTGGCCGATCGGCCCGACGGGTCACCGATTAGCGCAGTGAAGCTCCCGATCAGAAACGTGACGTCGTGCCCCAGCTCCTGAAAGTCACGCAGCTTGCGCAGCGTCGGCGTGTGTCCGAGATGCAGGTCGGGCCGGGTGGGATCGTAGCCGCACTTGACGATCAGCGGTCGCCCCGACTCAAGCGAGCGCTCGAGCTTGGCCACCAGCTCATCCTCGGGCAGGATCTCGTCGGCGTCGCGGCGGATCTTCGCCAGCTGCTCGTTGACGGGGGGAAAGGTCTGCGCGGCCACGACATCAAAGTACCGACCCGGTCCAGCCCGGGAAAGCGACCCCGGGCCCGTTACTAGACAGGGCGTACGAAAGGGATTAGGATAGCGCGATTCCGGTTCGCTCATCTTCGGCCGGGGGGGCCACTTGAAGAAGCTCGCCACGATCTTCACGATCATCGCAGTCACAACCATCGGTGTCACGACCATCGGTGTCGCTCCGTTGGCGGCGCAGGAGCAACGGCCGGCCGGGGTCCTACCCGACGACGACCCGCAGCGCCCGCAGCCACCCGACGGTTTCAGTGTCGATCGCAAGAAAAAGGGCGGTCTCCTGTACGCCGCCGGAAAATGGGTCGATGAGCGCTGCGGGAACCTGGCAGCCGGACCCCAAGGGAGTGCTTTTGGGGCGTGTTTCCCACGCTACTGGGAGCCGACCGCGAACTTCAACGGGCGGGCCTTACTTTCTCTGGGCCTCAACATCCACAATGACCGGCTGCGCACGCGGGGCCCTCAGTTCGGTGTCACCAGCAGCGCTTCGATTCGCAAATATCAGCGATACACCGCGTACTTTGGCTGGAACAACCCCGTCAACCACCCGTATGCCCGAGTGACCGGGTTCTACGATATCCAGACACAGGAGCAGTTCTGGGGTCTCGGGTCCGACAGCGACGAGGATCGCCGGGCGACGTATGGCTGGGAACGAATGGGTGCCGAGGCCAAAATCGGAGTCCCCGCCAAGGGACGGATCTACGGCCACGGCGGCGTGCGGTACGAAGAGTCGGTGATCTATGGCGGTCGTGAGAGCAGCGACCCGATGATCGGCGAGGGGTTCGTCCCAGAGGACGCTCCGGGACTGAGCGTCAATCGGCAGGAGTACGTCGTTCCCAACGCCATGCTGACGTTCGATCTGACGCGCAACCCGGGCGGTCGTCCGACCCTCGGCGCGCGGGTCAAGGGGTGGTGGGAGATGTACACCACCCAGAACGACCTGCCGTTCGAGTGGACGACGGTCGGCGGTGAGGCGTCGCTCCACCTCGGAACCGAGTTTCACACGCTCTCCTTCCTGATCGGCGCCGAGGAGGCCGACCCCGATGGCAGCGACGATCAGGTTCTGTTCGCCTATCAGCCATCGCTGGGCGGGAGCCGCACGCTGAGGGCTTTTTCATCGCATCGGTTCCGCGACCTCGCAGCTGGGTGGGGAGCGGTCGCCTATCGTTGGGCGCTATGGCGAGCCCGTACCGACGACCCGCATGCGCCGGCCGCGGCGATCGAGGCACAAATCTTCTACGACGTGGGTGGCGTCGGCGACGACTTCGATGATGTCGATTTCACCGATCACGAGTCGTACGGCATCGAGTTCCGCGGCTACGGCGTCGGTGGACACCTGTTTGGTCTTGGAATTGCTCACGGTGATGAAGGATTGAGCCTCAACTTCGCTATTGAGGACGTGTTCTAATGGTAGCCAACTGGACAACTGCGAGCCCGATTAGGGCGCTGACGCTCACTGTCGCGCTGATACTCACCGCCTGCGGCGGTGGAAGAACGGTGCAACCCTGGCAGTACAACTCGCGGCCGATGGCGGATACGCTGGCGATCGTCGAGCCGGAGGAGCAGAAGCTCCCGCTCTTTTACGAAGTCGCGAGCGCCAGTCTCTTCGGCGGGGGCGGGTCGAGCGGTGGCGATGCATGGAACGCAGATGCGTCGGACGGCGTCGTCAACTCGACTTGGTTTACGCACCGCAACAGCCTTTCACCGCTCTCACCGGACGCTGTTCGGCGCGGGCCTCGACGGCTGGAAAGCCCGACCGGTCCATTGACGGTGACGTCGATCAAGGCGGAAGGAGTAACGCCGGGCTTCAACGCCGAGGATGCTGACGGCGTGCGGTGGATCATAAAGTTCGATCCGCCCGACATGCCCGAACTGGCTAGCGGCGCCGAAGTCGTGACAACCAACCTCGTCTGGGCTGCCGGTTACAACACGCCGGAGAACTACATCTACGCCCTCGATCCGGACGAGCTTCTGTTGGATGACGACCTGGAGATGGTCATCACCGACGAGCTGAGTCGTCCGGTGGTGTACTCGGTCACCGGCGAAGATGACCGGCGGTTGACAAAGGCGCTGTTTCTCGAGCAGGTGTTGGCTCGATACCCGCGGCGATCGGATGGCACGATTCGCGCTATGGCGAGCCGTTTCCTGGATGGGATCCCGGTCGGGCCATTCAGCTATTCCGGTGTCCGTTTCGACGACCCAAACGACGTGATCCCGCACGAGCACCGGCGGGAGCTGCGTGGTCTCTACTCGATCGCCGCGTGGCTCAATCACACCGACGTAAAAGGCGGCAACTCGCTCGACATGTTCGTTCCGGCGGCTCGACAACCCGCTGGCGAAACACGGATAGGATACGTCAAGCACTATCTGATCGATTTCGGTTCGACGCTCGGATCGGCCGCGGCAGACCGGCACATCGTCCGCGACGGCGTTGAGCATCTCTTCGACCTCAACATGATGAAACGCCGACTGCTCTCACTCGGGTTGTATCGCGCGTATTGGCAAAAGAACCCCACGCCGGATACACCACCCGCGCTGGGGTACTACGCGCTCGACAACTACAACCCCGGTGACTGGCGACCGAACCTGCCCAACCCCGCGTTCGACAACGCCACCCCGGCAGACGCCTACTGGGGCGCGAAAATCGTGATGTCGTTTACCGATCAGCAGCTCGCCGGTGCGGTCGACGCCGCGCAGTACTCTGATCCGGCTGACGCTCGGGCACTGCTCGACGCGCTGCGCCAGCGGCGCGACGCCACCGGACGTTACTGGTTCGCCCAGGTATCGCCGATCGAGAACGTGGCGATCGAGGACGGAGTGCTGACGTTCGACGACAACTGGATCGAGCACTTCGGCGGCACCGGCGAGTACCGCTGGGAGTTCGATTGGGACGCGCCCGATCCCGACCTCGAGGCCGAGGGCACAGTCACTCGGCGCCGGATCACGATCCCGGTCCCGAGCGGTGAGGTCGAGCGCCGCGGTCGGCCCGAGGACGATCTCGGAGTTCTCGAAGTGTGGAGCCGCAACCCGCTCGGTGGCTGGACATCGCGCCCGGCGACGGTGTGGCTGTCGTGGAATCAGGGACTTCGGGAATGGACGATCGTCGGTCTGCGACACTGAGCGCTTAGAGAGACCGACCCCACCTCGGGTCAGGACCCGCCCGGCAGTAACAATCGAAGTAAATTAGCGCCTCGAAATGACGCCTCGAGCTCAACTCGGTCGTTTGTCACGGAGCGCTAACGTCATCACGCTGGTGGCGCTCCTCTTCGCCTGTCTCGGGATCGGCGCTTTCCTCGGCGTCTACCAACGCGTGCGAGAAAACCTGCCGTCGATAGCGCGCCTC
>JBDHIC010000122.1:0-5884 GCA_039589035.1 Gemmatimonadota bacterium
CCCGAAGAACCGCCCCAGAGGTGATCTGTAACTCCCGAAGCAACTCTTGAAGTGGTGCCTCACACTCTTTGGC
This sequence comes from Gemmatimonadota bacterium, assembly GCA_039589035.1. Classification (GTDB taxonomy): domain Bacteria; phylum Gemmatimonadota; class Gemmatimonadetes; order JACCXV01; family JAHWKZ01; genus CAMYLR01. The sequence continues at coordinate 74 of JBDHIC010000122.1, forward strand.
GAGCGCCTAAGCTCCCGGCTCAATCACTGCGCGCAATTGCCATAGTCCTCGCACCGAAACTCAAACTTCTTCTGGTAAACGCAGGTAAGTGTCGCCTCCCCGCTGCGCGAGAGGGTCTCGTGCCAGTTTACCGTGAACACCGGGTTATTCAGGTCGTAATCCGGTCCAAGGGTAAAGCATGGGTATGGAGGACCAGTGAGCTCGTTTTCATACGCGGCCGCCCAGTCCGGCCCCGGGTTGTAGGGACCCCAATGGACGGCTCTCCCGGTCGGGTTGGGCACACCCGATGCGCGAACCGTCACGATTGAGTTCCCGTTCCTGCTGAATGTTGCGGCCTCCGTCCCGCACGGCAGGGTGAAGTTTATTGGGGGGAACCAATGCCCGGTGCCGTCGATCACGCCGCACCCGATCTCGCCACGGTGGACCACGGCACCCTTGTTATTCATCAAGGTGGTTCCCACCCCGTCGGGCAGTGGCTCGGTGGGACCCGCAGATTCTTGACACGCCGTAAGCGCAAGCGTGGCAACGATGGCGATCAGTGTCGAAACTCTCATAGTTGTTCCCCCTTGCTTTGCAAAGGTGAGCCGTAAAGGGGCGGCCCCAACGGACCGTCCCGCAAGTAGGAACTTGATTCCTGGGTCAGTGCGCGTTGACCACCGCGGAACGGACGCGGAAGTCCCCCGCCGGGGTGAATTGGAAGACGATGTGGCCGTTGTACATGACCTCGCTCCCGTCGGGCGCTGTCAGCTTGCCATTCCCGCGGAACTTCCACGCGTTCGTGTTGTTTACGACCGTGCCGAAGGCATCGTTGTCGTTGTACTGGAAGCGGCCCGAGCCCTCGGCGACCAGTGCCGAACCGAAACAGGCTCCAGGCTCGTTCAGGTCGCGGACGGTGATGAAGACCTCACCCTTGATGACCGTATGGACAAAGCTGCTGAAGAAATCGTCCGGGTCAATGTCTCCCACCTGCTGCCACTCGATCATATCGCCACCCTCCTGCAAACCACAATCTGGCTCTGACCCGCCGCCGAGGGGGAACGTAGCGTGGCACGCCCGCAAACCGTTTTCGGCATCGGTCCAGCAGGTGCCAAAGTTGGTTTCGCTGCGAAAGATCCGCGGGTTTCCGTTGTCAGGATTGTTCAACCAGTTGAACGCGACTCCCGGAACCTGGTCAGCCGCTGGCCCAACGGGTTGCTGTTGGCAGCTCACAGCCAGGAACAGTGCGAGTATTCCGACGATTGCGATACGCCAGCGCATGAGAAGCCTCCTTACACAGGTGAGTAGCAAAACGGAGCAAGCCCTTCGGCAGCTCAGCGGTCTTGGGGTCCTTCGTGGCGTTGGGAGGCAAGCGTCGGGGAGGAGACGAGGACCCGCAGCGTTGCGTCCCCGATATTCGGCGCGTTTGGTGTGGATCAAGACGCCGTCTTGCATGCGCCCAACGAAGCGTTCATGTTGATTTTAGGTAGGGGCCATCTAGCGGATTTCGATTAGGCGTCATGCCGATGTCGATACCGTGTTGTTCGCCCTGTCGGACTGGTGTTGTTTATGTACAAGCTGCGATTCCTGGGTGGCGCATCGATCGAGGGCCCGGAGGGTCCGGTTGTTGGACCCGCGGTCCAGGCGCGTCGCCTAGCCTTCCTGGCCTGTCTGGCCGTTGCAAGGGGCCAGCCGGTCTCTCGTGACAAGCTGATCGGCATGCTTTGGCCTGAGAGCGCGCCCGAGAGTGCTCGCCATTCGGTGAGTGATACGATCTACGTGTTGAATCATGAGCTAGACCACGAACTCGTGGAAGTGGTCGGAAATGCTTTGCGCATCGACCCGGAGCGTTGCGTTAGTGACGTGGCCGCGTTTCAAACCGCGATCGAGTCGGGAGATCTGGAACGAGCGGTGGAGTTATACAGGGGTGGGTTCCTGGACGGACTCTTTCTAAAGGATGCGCTGGAGTTCGAGGAGTGGGCGCGTGAGGAACGGGACCGGTTCTCCCGCGCTTACGCGCAGGCCCTGGATGAACTAGCGGAGAACGCGACCCAGCGTGGTGATCACCTGCAGGCCGTGTCGTGGTGGCGCGATCTGGTCGCACACGATCCCTACAGTGGCCGCGCCACGGTACGCCTGATGGAATCGCTGGCCGCGGCGGGTGATCGGGCGGAAGCGTTGCGCCAGGCGGACGCGCACGCGGTGCAAATGCGAGAGGCATTCGACGCAGCTCCTGACGGGGCGGTGACCGAGCTGGCAGATCGGTTGCGGGAGGAGTCGACGGAGGGAGCCAGGGCTGGGATAGCAGCGACGGTAGCAGGCAGGGGGGCGCCTCTTCCGCGGTCAATCGGTCGCCACTGGCTGCGGGCCGCTATTGTCGCTCCGATCTTGGGTCTGGCGGTGTGGTATGTGGCGCTCAAAGACAGCGGGGCCGGGCCCGAACAGGCGCCAGGTGCAACCGCCGCGCCGGCAATCGCGGTGCTGCCCTTTAGCGTACGGGGCGAGGAGTTGGCGGTTCTGCGCGAGGGGATGGTCGACCTCCTTTCCACAGGTCTGGATGGCGCGGGTGGTCTGCGAGCGATTCCGGCGAGCACTCTCTTGGTGCGGTGGCGTGAACATGTACCTGGCGACGATGCGCCCGAGCTTACTACCGCACTGGAGGTCGCACGCCGCACTCGCGCCCAGTACGCACTGGTTGGTTCGGTGGTGGCGATCGACTCAGACGTGCGGATCGTAGTGGGTATCTATGATGTGGATACGAATGAACGTCTCGGCCAAGCACAGGTCGAGGGATCTCCGGATGACGTATTGCCACTCGTCGATCGGCTGGCGGTCGATGCCCTCCGCGTCATCCTCCAGCGCGGCGAGGAGGAACTGCCCGAGATCGACCTGGCTAGTCTGACAACGGAGTCTCCCACAGCTCTTCAGGCGTACCTCGAGGGCGAGGTCCACTTCCGACACTTCGACTTGACCGCAGCCGAGGACGCATACAAGCGCGCGGTCGAAGCCGACTCCACCTTCGCACTGGCCCATTACCGGCTTGGCTACGTTTACGCGTGGACGGTGGGACGGGCGACCTTAGCGGTCCACCATTTCCGCCGCGCAATTAGGCTGGCCGACCGACTGCCCGCTCGTCAGGCTCTGTTCATGCGGGCCCACGGCGCCGGGTTCCGGCTTAATCAAAACTCGCTCGAATTGACGCGCCGGGCCGTGGAGACGTATCCGGACGACCCGCAGGCATGGCACCGGCTCGGCGAGATGTACCTGCACGCTCGTAACGCCCTGGCTACTGCAGAGGAGATGGAACAGGCATTCGAGCGAGCGGTTGAGCTCGATCCACAGAACGCGGAGTATCGCTATCACTATGTCCAGTTCGCGTGGTGGCTCCCCGACAGTGCCCGCGCCGAGCAGCGGTTGGCAATGTTCGAGAGGCTCGCCCCTGACAACGTGTTGGCTCGTGTAGGGCGACTTGCGCTCGATCTTGCATTTGGTGATTCCACGGCGCAGAAGGAGGCGATGCCCCGTTTGCAAACAATGGACTTGAAAGCCATCCAATTGGTTTCCGAGCTCTTGGATCATCCGCGGGAATCTGCGCACCAGTCCCTGATTCTCGAACTTTACGAGCGTGGCGACGAGAACCAAAGAGGGGCGGCAGCTTATCGCTTGTTCCACAACACTGCGCTTTGGTACGGTCGCTTGCGGGAGAGCCTTCCCCGCCTGGACGATCCTGCGATGTCCGCTGGCCGGCGAGCCTCAAGCGCCTACTGGGCCCTTACTGTGGGGCTACCGATCCCCGAGGAGACGCTCGCCGAGGCGCTCGATCCGACCGCAATCGATAGCGTTGCTTCCGTAGCGACGGTTTTTTACGCAGGTGCCTTCGCAGCTGATCGAGGTCGCTGGCCTGATCACGCACGCGCGACCGTGGAGTTGGAGCGACGGGTGGAGCGCGCGTTCGCAGAGGCGGATACCACTGATGGATTTATGCCGTATAGTGGACGGTACTCGGCTGCGCGCGCGAAGGCCCTGGAGGGGTACGCCCTCTGGCGGCGAGGCCAGCGAAAGGCCGCACTGGCTCTCCTCAGTGTCTCCAAGACAAGAGGAGTCCCGATCGTCCACCTATGGCTGGGGCAGCTCTACCAGGAACTGGGCCGCCTTCAGGACGCGGAGCGGGTGTACCGGTCCTTCGGTGATGGCAGTGCGCCGGCGCGCCTATCGACCGAACCGCTGGCCCAGCGTGAATTGGGCAAGATCTACGAGCAGCTCGAGGAGTACGATAAGGCGGTCGAGTCGTACGAGTACTTCGTTCACTACTGGCAGGACGCCGACCCCGAGCTACAGCCGATGGTGGAGGAGGCGCGGCGGGCGATTATTCGGCTGAAGAGTTTGCGGCGGGAATAGGGCTCGTGCTTCCGTGGTGCCAACGGCGGTGACAAAACCCACCAGCGCCAGCCGGCGCTGAGTGGTGATCGACCTGCTCAGTTCTCTCACAATCGGCGCGAATCAGCGCTGACCAGCGCCCGGTCGAGTCCTTTGGAGCCGAGAGTCCAGGTTCGAATCCTGGGGGCCCAACCACTGCATAAGTAAGTAATAACAATGACGAACGTCGGCCTGCCGAGCCAACTTGCTTGTCGAGCAAGTGACTCCATTCGTTTGACTGCCTAACGGTTCTTGTGGTAGCCTCGATAAGATAGTTCGCCTCGACAAAAGCAAACCTGGCGAAAGCCGGGGACGCAAAGCTACGGGTCCTCGCTTCCTACGCGACGCCTACCGACGCCACGAAGGACCCTAAGATCGCCGAGCTGCCGAAGGGCTCTCGGCGTGTTTCTTTGGCCCTGAAGACTCGCGAATTTTAGATGACGACTCTTCGTTCTTATTGTGATTGTCCGCAGTGTTTCACCTAAGGCATGTCAAACGTCAATCAAGGAGGTTCAAGTGATTCGGTACGCATTGTCTCTCGGCATGATGGTGGCGGTAACCGTCGTCCTGGCCAATCCAGCCGTGGCGCAACTGCCAGAAACCAGCATGGAGATCGACCTGACGAACACGGCGCTCGTGGTCACCGACCCGCAGAACGACTTTCTGCATCCCGACGGGGTCGCTTACGGGGCGGTCGGCCAGAACGTTGAAGAAGTAGGGACGATCGGCAACCTCGACCGGTTGTTCGCAGCCGCCAAGGACGCTGGGATGCTGGTGTTCATCTCGCCCCACTACTACTACCCGACCGACAAGGGTTGGCGCTTCGAGGGCACCCTAGAGGTGCTGATGCACAACATCAACATGTTTGATCGACCGGGAGCCCTTACCGTGGAGGGCTTCGAGGGTTCGGGTGCCGATTGGCTCGCGCAGTACAAGCCTTATATCGAGGACGGGGAAACCGTAGTAACAAGCCCGCACAAGGTGTATGGCCCAGAGCAGAATGACCTCGTTCTCCAGCTCCGTAAGCGCGGTGTCGACCGTGTGATCTTGGCTGGTATGTCGGCGAACCTGTGTGTGGAGTCGCACCTACGTGAGCTTCTAGAACAGGGCTTTGAGGTCGCGGTGGTAACCGATGCAACAGCTGCCGCCCAGTGGCCAGGGCTCGACGGCTACGCAGCCGCGATAACCAACTATCGCTTTATCGCCAACGACGTACTGACCACGGAAGAGGTGGTGCAACGTCTCGAAGCCGAAGCCTGAACCCCTGAATCAAATGGGAGTTAGGAAGAGGTGATTAGTGACGACTATCATGACAATCGTGCCGGAACAGGCGAGAGGAATCCGCAAGCTCTTCTTTCGCTGGGTTCGTAGCCGATACGGCGGTGTTGTCCCGGGTGTGTTTCAAGTTCTTGCGGTCGA
>JBDHIC010000123.1:0-5852 GCA_039589035.1 Gemmatimonadota bacterium
CTCCGAAACCCGAGAATTAGCACAGGAGCCCAATATCCGAACGGCGGCCAATGCGATTCTGGACTGGGGGCCGCAACTACTCGTAGTCAAGAAGGGCGAACACGGCGCGATCGCTTTCGCAAAGGACTGGCTATTCGCGGTTCCGGGCCTGCCGTTGGAAACGATCGTGGATCCGACTGGGGCCGGTGACTCTTTTGCCGGCGGGTTTCTTGGGTACCTCGCGGCGACCGGGGAGATCACCCCCGAGGGCATCAGACGGGCAGCGATCTACGGTTCCGCGATGGGCTCGTTTTGCTGCGAGGCGTTTTCCGTCGACCGGTTGGCTCATTTGGAACCCACTGAAATCGATACTCGGTTCCGCGAGTTCGAGCACCTAACGCGATTCGACTATGAGCCGATCCTCCAGGATGTCTGAATCTTGCAATGACTCGGCGCCCAGCTATCGAGAAGCGGGCGTCGACCTGGCCACCGCAGATTGTATAAAGCAACGCTTGAAGGCGGTCATCGAGCCGACTTTCGGCAATGGAGTCGTGACTGAGATCGGTGGATTCGCGGGTGGTTACGATCTCTCCTCGAATCCCGACATCGGCTCCGTTCTGGTCGCCTCAGCTGACGGCGTGGGTACTAAGGTGCTCGTCGCACAGCTCGCTAATCGACACAACACCGTCGGTGAGGATCTGGTGAACCACTGCGTCGATGATCTCCTGGCGGCAGGCGCGAAACCGCTCTTTTTCCTGGATTACATAGCGACCGGAAAACTCGATCCCGAGATCGTTATATCGATCGTGAACGGGTTTGCGCGTGGGTGTGGTGCCAACGCGATTCCCCTCCTCGGAGGTGAGACCGCCGAGATGCCGGACCTCTACCCAATCGGCACGTACGATCTCGCGGGCTTCGCGGTCGGCTCGATGGTCGCTCAATGGGGGACCTCTGACAACCGAGTGCAGACTGGCGACGTGATTCTGGGACTGGGATCGACTGGTCTTCACACCAATGGTTACTCGCTGGCACGGCGCATCGTCTTCGACATAGCGGGCCAACGACCGGAGGACGTCGTGCCGTGGGCCGAGACGAGCTGGGCCGATGAGCTGTTGGCGGTTCACCGCTCGTATCTAAAACCCGTGGGACCGTTGTTGGGAGACAAGGCGTTGCACGCCGCGGCCCATATAACCGGCGGCGGATTTAGTGCCAATCTCACGCGCGTGCTGCCGCCCGGATCAGGCGCGGTCATCGATCGCTCAGCCTGGACCCCCGCTCCGTTGTTCGACTATCTCGCAACCGCTGGTAGCGTCGATAGTGACGAGATGTACCGGGTTTTCAATATGGGGATCGGGTTTTGTTTGATCGTTTCTGCTCAGCGGGCAGGTGAGATCGCCAAACAGTGTCAGGCATCCGGTCAGCCTGCGCTCATCATCGGCGAAGTCGTTGCCGGAGAAGGTCTGCAGTGGGCCTGACGCACAGGCAGCTCATCGCGGTCGTTCTCGCGATCTGGGTTGGGGGATTGGCCATCCCAGCTCGCGGGCAAGTCGTTTCCGAGCTTCGAGTGCGCACCGCGATCGAAGATGCTTCACGCGGCTTGGGGCAAGCGATCGCCGGTGGGAGCCCACTCACTGGGCCAGCTCCCACGACTGGTGGATTGGGCGGATTCCGGATCGGTGCGGCGTTGGGTGTGACGAACGTTGGCATACTGGACCCGCGACGGTCGACCGGTGACGTCGACTTTCACGTCCCAATGGGTGTGCTCAATGGCGCGGTTGGGTTGTGGGGTCCGGGTTTCGGGTCGGTCGACGTCATGGGCCGGGCTGGAGTTCTCACTGGAGCTGGCGATCTGGAGGGCAGCGTCGGCCTGCTGGCGCTCGGCGGTCGCGTCGCAATCCTGGACGAATCGATCGTGATGCCGGCTCTGACAGCTTCGATCTTTCGATCGTGGGTAACCGGGCTCGATTTCGAGGAGTTCGATTCCGATGTCGTATCGTACAACGCCGACGTCACCTCATGGTCATTTCGCCTGGACGTGTCAAAAGCGTTTGTGCTACTGACACCGTATGCTGGCGTGGGTGTCGATCGAACCGAGATTGACGCCGCGTATCGCATTCCGCTCGGGAGCTCAACCGGCGGTGTGGAAATCAACGGCGACATAAAGACGTCCAGCACGCATGGAAAGATGTATCTCGGCTTGGAGTTGGGGCTGACACCTCTCGGTTTCGCCATCGAAGGCGGTAGTTACGATGGGGGTTGGTTTGCCGCAGTCGGGACCCGAATCGGCACCTGAATGAGCGTTTTGGAGCACAGCCGTATTGAAGAGCTGATGCGCAGAGCGATCGCCCTCGCCGAGCGCGGGGGCGGCAAGACAGCGCCCAACCCAATGGTCGGGTGTGTCCTCGTCGATCCCGAAGGTCGCGTACTCGGCGAGGGGTACCACGCACAAGCTGGTGGACCGCACGCCGAGATCGCTGCGCTAGAAGCCGCCCGCGAGGCGGCGCACGACGTTCGAGGCGCGATCGCCATCATCAGCCTCGAGCCATGTGCTGCGCATGGGCGGACGCCTGCTTGTACTGATGCCCTTTCCAGCGCGGGCATCGGCAGCGTCTTTTATGCTGCGCGAGATCCGGCTGAGGGCGCCGGCGGGGAGCGGGTGCTCGAAGCGGCCGGGATCTCCGTCACAGGCGGTACTCTGAGGGTCGAAGCCGAACGGCTAAACGAGGCGTGGCTGCACTTTGTCCGAACGGATCGACCGTTCTTCCATATGAAAACCGCACAAACACTCAATGGCCGAGTAACGCTGGGCCGCCAAGGCGACCGCTGGATTACCGGCAAGACGGCGCGGGCGGAAGTCCATCGATTGCGACGGCTCACTCCTGCGGTGATGGTCGGTGTCGGCACCGTGCTGGCTGATGACCCGCTGCTGACGGTGCGCGAATGGCCACCCACTGACCACCCCGAACGTGACGTCGCATGGCCGGACGTGCAACCGATCCGAATCGTCCTCGACTCCGGATTGCGAACGCCACGCGAGTCGCGCCTGGCGAAGTCGGCGGCTGAACAACCGGTGTGGATCTTCTGCTCCCAATCGGCCGATGCATCCCGGCGCCAAGCTCTAGCCGCAGAAGGTGTCGACATCATCCCGATCGCAGCATCCGACGAAGGCGTCGATCTCGACGCTGTCTCTGGAACGCTGGCTGCCCGCGACGTGACCGGAGTTCTCGTCGAGCCCGGTCCGACGCTCGCGACCGCGTTGGTCGCTGCTGGTCTCGTGAATCGTTGGACGATGTTTCTCGCGCCCGATTGGGCCGCCACGAAGGGGGCCCTTCCATTGCTTCTGTCCGATGCTCCACACAACGGTTTCCGGCTCACAAAGACGGAGTGGCAGTTGCACGGCCGTGACGCCGCTGTAACCGGTCTCGTCGAGAGCGGTTCGGGCGCCTAGGTCGGCGGGGCGAATGTTCACCGGAATCATCGAGACGATCGGGGTGGTCACCGCCATCGAGCCGTTGGGTCAGGGTCGTACGCTCGAGATCTCGGCTGATTGGGCGGGAGATCTCGAGATTGGTGAATCGGTGGCCGTCGATGGCACCTGCCTCACGGTCGTCGGTCACTCGTCAGAGGCGTTTCGTGTCGAAGCCGTGCGCGAGACGCTCGCGCGAACGATCGTCGGTCACTATGAGCCCGGCAGTCGCGTCAACCTCGAGCGGTCGCTGGTGCTCGGTGATCGCCTCGATGGGCACCTTGTTCAGGGGCATGTGGACGATATCGGCACGGTCAACTCGATTGAACGACGTGAGGAGAACCGGTACATTTCCGTTTCGTTGCCGGAACAAGGGCGAGCATTGGTCGCGGACCGCGGTTCGATCGCGATCAATGGGGTCAGCTTGACGGTCCTGTCGGCAACCGATACCGGCGCCCGAGTGTCGATTGTGCCGCACACGTGGGTGGCAACGAACTTCTCGGACCTCGCCGTCGGCCACCCGGTCAACGTCGAGTACGATGTGGTGGCCCGTTACGTTCAGCGCCTCATGGAGGCTCGAGAATGATCCAGCCAGCGACATTTACTCCGATAGAGGAAGCCCTCGAGGCGATCCGCCGGGGCGAGATTCTGATCGTCGTCGACGATGAAGATCGCGAGAACGAAGGTGATTTCATCATGGCGGCCGAACGGGTGACCGCGGAAACGGTCAACTTCATGGCGTGCGAAGGTCGGGGGCTCATCTGCGCACCGATCGCGGTGAGCCGAGCCGACGAGCTCGGACTCGATCCGATGGTCACCGATAACACGGCTCTTCACGAAACTGCGTTCACAGTCTCGGTGGACGTAAAGCATGGTGTGACGACCGGGATCAGCGCTGCTGATCGCGCGGCAACGATCCGTGCACTGGTCGATCGAACGACCGAGCCAAGCGATCTCGCTCGACCCGGGCACGTTTTTCCATTGCGCTCCAAAAATGGAGGCGTGCTGAGGCGCGCCGGTCATACCGAGGCGGCGGTCGATCTGGCGCGATTGGCCGGCCTGAGTCCGGTCGCGGTGTTGTGCGAGGTGATCGACGATGACGGGACGATGGCCCGTCTCCCGCGGCTTCTCGAGATCGCGCGCCAACACCATCTCGGCATCATCACCATCGAGGATCTCATCAAGTACCGCGGGATCAAGGAGAAGATGATCGTCCGTGTGGCCGAGACGATGCTGCCCACCGAGTTCGGGGAATTCCGATTGATCTTGTATGGCACGACGATCAACGACGAGCACCACGTGGCATTGGTCAAAGGCGATGTGAGAGGCAGGGAGAACATCCTCACGCGCGTTCATTCGTCGTGCTTTACGGGCGACGTGTTAGGCAGCTTGCGATGCGATTGCGGTCCCCAGCTCAATCAGGCGCTGTTCCAAGTCGAGCAAGAGGGGAGGGGAGTGGTCTTGTATATGCATCAAGAGGGTCGCGGCATCGGGCTCGTCAACAAGCTGAAGGCGTACATGCTCCAGGATAAGGGTCTTGACACTGTCGAGGCGAACGAACACCTCGGCTTCCGACCCGACCCGCGCGACTACGGTATCGGATGTCAGATCCTGGTCGATCTCGGGCTTACCACATTGCGGTTGCTGACGAATAACCCCCGAAAGCGAGCGGCGATTGAGGGCTACGGTCTCAAGATCAGCGAGCACGTCCCGATCGAGATCGAGCCTACCGTTCACAACCGTCGCTATCTCGAGACCAAGCGCGACAAGCTTGGCCACCTCCTTCGACACTGATCGGCTGATAACGTGGTAACTGGGGGTGCTCACGAGCCAGAGATCGACGCTACGGGAAAGCGCGTGGCGCTGGTGGTCGCGCAATTCAACGAGTCAATCACAAGCGAACTCGCCGCTGGCGCCCGAGAAGCGTTGCTCGCCGCCGGCGTAGTCGAATCCGATATCGAGGAACATCAAGTAGCTGGCGCTTTCGAATTGGCTCCAGCCTGCCGTCAGGTCGTCGGCTTGCGACCGGATATTGACGCCATTGTCGCGCTTGGGGCGGTCGTTCGTGGCGAGACCCCGCACTTCGACATCATCGCCGAAGCTGCGGCGCAAGGGCTTCAGCGTTTGGCTGTCGAGTTGAACATCCCCCTCGGGTTTGGCGTGCTGACAACCGATACTCGAGAGCAGGCCGAGCGACGTGCAAGCCGACATGACGGCGACAAGGGTGGTGAGGCTGTTCGCGCCGTACTATCTCAACTCGCTCTTTACACTCGCTTGGCTGAGACCGAGCCCGCTGTGCGAGGGTTTCGGACTCCATGAAGCGTCGCCACAAGGCACGCCGATGGGTGCTTCAGATTCTGTACGCATGGGAGATTCAGGACCGTCCCCTCTCGCTTGCGGACGAAGC
>JBDHIC010000124.1:0-14810 GCA_039589035.1 Gemmatimonadota bacterium
CTACGAGAAAGCCACCGAGTACTTTGACAAGACGATGGCTAACGGCCGGTCGAAGGCCAAGAAAACGGCGAAGAAGAAGAGCGCAAAGAAAAGCTCAAACAAAAAGTAGTAGAGCCCCGCCTCCTAGATCCACTCCGGATTTCGAGCATCTGATTCATTGCTGCGCGTAAGCGACTGGACCTTGCTGCCGTCGGCTCCCATAACCCACAGATTGTGTCGACCGTGTGGACGGCGGGAGACGAACACGATCCGGTCACCCTGCGGATTGAATGAAGGGGTCGAGTCTTCGACCTCGTTGTCGGTGAGTCTGGTCACCTGCTTGGTCGACAGTTCCACCAGCCCGATCTCGGCCGCGGACCCCGTGCCGCGTTTGAAGACGATCCGGCCGCCGTCGGGGCTCCAGTTGGGCTCGCTCTGAGATCCGGTCTCGCCGGGTGTCAGCGGTTGCGTGGCCCCCGTCCGCGCATCAACGACAAAGATCCGCCTCACCCCATCACGCACACCCACCACCGCTAGTGATGTTCCATCGGGCGACCATCGGGGCTGACGCCAGGGTCCGCCGTTTTCCAACAAGGTCCTAGGCGCGGAGCCATCAACGGAGGCGATCTCGATGCTGGACTGGCCGGCCTGCGTGCGGGTGTAGGCGAGCTGTGTCTCATCCGGACTGACCGATGGATCGCTGAACTCCTCGCCTGTCGCCGAGAGTACGACGCCCTCGTCGCTGCCATCCAACCCGACCGACCAAATCTGCCTGGAGCCGCCGATCACGCGGGTGTAGAAGACCTTTCTGAGGCCGGCCGAGAACTCGGGAGAGCCGTCAAACCCATCTTCGCTAGTGAGCCGCAGTTCGTTCCCCGATCGCGCCACCAGGAAGTAAATGTCTTCGCTCCTACCCAGGGAATCATCGGTTGCCTTCGAGTAGATGACGCGCACCGACGACGGCAAGTTGGGGGGCGGGGTGGCGAGACAACCGTAGCCGATGACCGCCAGCATGGGCAACAAAGCAAAAAATCCGAGCGATCTCCTCACGTGGCTCCTCCTCATACTCGGGGCAGGGTCAGGCCGCGCTGTGCCTGGTACTTACCTTGACGATCGGCATACGACGTATCGCAGGGGTCGCTCGATTCGAAGAACAACACCTGCGCGATCCCCTCCTCGGCGTAGATCTTGGCCGGTAACGGCGTCGTGTTCGAGATCTCCAGCGTCACATGTCCTTCCCATTCGGGCTCGAAAGGCGTCACGTTCACGATGATCCCACAGCGGGCGTAGGTCGACTTCCCTACACAAACTGTCAAAACGTTCCGCGGGATGCGGAAGTACTCGATCGATCTCGCCAGCGCGAACGAGTTGGGCGGAACCACACACGTGGTGCCAGTCCAATCGACAAACGAGCGCGGGTCGAACGCCTTGGGGTCAACCGTCGCGCCATAGACGTCGGTGAAGATCTTGAACTCGTCGGACACTCGAAGGTCGTAACCGTAGGACGAGAGGCCGTAGGAGATCACGCCCTCCCGTACCTGGGTCTCCTGGAACGGCTCGATCATCCCATGCTCATGAGCCATGCGGGCGATCCAGTGGTCGGGCCGTATGCTCACAGCGCCTCGTTCATGCTGCCGCTGCGGTACCCTTCGAGGTCACACGACACCCAGATGTAGCCGAGGCGCTTGAGCGCAGGCACGATCGCATCGACCGCCTCAAGCAGTCGGCGGCGGTCAGCGGGGGGGACCTCGATACGGGCTACGTCACCGTGATGGCGAACCCGGACGACGTCGAACCCAGCCTCGCGCAGCACTCGCTCGGCTTGTCCAACTCGTTCGAGCTCCGGCACGGTGATTGGCTGTCCGTACGGAAAGCGCGACGCCAGGCACGCGTTGGCCGGCTTGTCGGCGGTCGGCAGCGCGAGCCGCCGCGAGAGCGTGCGGATATCACGTTTGGTGAAACCCGCCTCCTTGAGCGGGCTCACGATCCCACGTTCGTCGAGCGCCTTGAGCCCAGGTCGATGGTCGAGCGCATCGTCGGCATGCGAGCCGTCGATAACGGTCTGGTATCCGTGCTCAGCGGCCAGGCGTTGGAGATCGCCGTACAGGTCCGCCTTGCAGTAGTAGCAACGCTCGGGCGGGTTCTTGACGAACCCCTCGGCTTCCAGCTCGGTCGACTGAAGCCGCGCATGGCGAACCCCCATGCCGGCCGCCAGCCGGGTCGCCTCGTCAACCTCGTCCGGGTCGTAGGTCGCGCTGGCTGCGGTCACCGCCAGTACGCGATCGGCGCCGAGAACGTCGATCGCCTTCTTCAGCAGCAACGTCGAATCAACGCCTCCCGAATAGCCGAGGACGACCGATTCGCAATCGGCCAAGACGGCCTCGAGCTGACGTTCCTTGTCAGACAAACGGTCGCGGCCGGTAAGTGTTGGAGCAGGGTGGGTCATGCGAGGCCGGAAGCTAAGCCGAGGACCCGCTGGGTGCATGCCGATCGAGCACTCGGAACTGAATCGCCTCCGCGACGTGAACCGGTTCAATCGCGTCGGCGCCGGCCAGGTCGGCGATCGTCCGCGCCACGCGCAGGACCCGCACGTGCGCGATGGTTCGGCTTCGTCAGAGCCTGCGAAGGATCGCGCCCGCGATGAGGTAGAGGACGATCGCGAGGACGAGGACCCCGCGGAACCCGACGCGCAACGCGAACAGCGGAGCCGCGGCGGCGCCGATCACTGACAGGAAGCCGTTTACGCCCCAGCACCAGGGCATCCACGCCGGGCGATGGTCGGCCACGCGCTGCAAACCGAGCGGAAACGGAAGCCCCATCGCAAAGGCGAGTGGTGCGAGCACCGCCAGCGCGAGAAATGCACGGAGCACGATCGGGGTCGCGGCCGCAACTTCCCATAGACCCAGTTCCGCCGCGTACGCGACTATGGCGAGTGCGGCGATCGCGACAAACGGGATCCAGCTCGGGACTCGTTCGGCGATTCGACGGGCACAGGCGCTGCCGAATCCCGCGAATACGAGAAACGTGACGAGTACGACGGTCGTCGCGTAGATCGGCTCACCGAGGAGCAGGACGAGGCGTTGAATCGCCGAGATCTCGAGCAGCATGAAGGCGAGCCCGAGAGCGGCGAAGTAGATCGCGAGCCAGAGGTGACCGACGGTCGGTGCCGGTGTCGACGCGCTCTTCCGCTCCGCTCGAGGCAGGACGACCAGCGGAATGAAGATCAGGAGCGCCGCGATCGGTATCGCCTGCGCGAGCGCCACGACATGTGTCACGATCCCCCACTCGAAGTAGGGGAGCGAAAGCCGGCCCTCCCCCCTCCAGAGTCGGAGCAGCTGGTCGGCGTCGAGGAAGTGGAAGAAGAAGGGGGAGTCGTCGGTGACAGGGGCGATGCGAAACGGGTAGGTCGCGATAAAACGTTCGTGATCGGGGCCGAGGAGCGCTTCCGCGCCGAGCCGGTAGCGATCCGGCTCAAGCACGTTGTATCGATTCGCCTCCGCGGCGGTCACGCCGGGAGCCCAGGCGAGGTCGAACCACCGCTCGGCCGCCCATGCTCGCAGGACCGCGACCTCGTCGTCCGTGAACGGTGATCGGCTCGCGAGGATCGTCGCCGTACCCCACCCGCGGATCAGGGCGACACGCGAAGCGGGCGGTTGCCCACTGTCCTCGATCACGACGCGGATCGTCGCTAGCAGCCGAAGGACATCACGCGGGGGATCCAGCGTCCAGCGTGTGATCGCCACGACCCCGTCATCGCTGAGGGCTCGCCACATGTCCCGGACGCCCTCATAAGTGAAGAGGTAAGAGACGCCGGCGGCGGCCATCCCGGCTGCTCCCGCATGGAGCGAGCCGATCTCGCTGATCGTGATCAGGTCGTAGGCCTCACGGCTGGAGTGGACGAACGCGCGCGCGGTCCGGGTGGAGCGGGTATCGGAAGGGGTGGTCGTGCCCGGTGCGAGGAGACGATCGATTCGTGGATCAGGATCGACGATCGTCAGGGCTCGTGGGGCTTGGGCGCGCGCGAGCCGCGTTGCTCCGCCCCCACCGAGGCCGATGACGAGAATCGAGGGCTTCGAGACCCGGTTGATCGCGAACGGCGCCGCGGCCGTCGTCGCGGACAACAGCACGGTATCCGCCGCTGTGGAGCGAGTTCCGAGCGGCTCGCCGTTGAGGTACAGAACCGGCCTCGAGGGCACCGGCTCCGTCAAGGCGAGGCTCGTCCCCGGCGAATACCTCAAGGATGGGCTGGTGATCACTTCGAGACGGCCCAGCGGGCCGTCGCGAGTCGCTACGAGACGGGCTTCCGGCAACCGCATCGCGATGCTCGACTCCTTATAGGCGGAGACGGGGATCGTGGCCGGCGGCGCGAACAGGGCGACCCCGAGGACGGCCGGGACCGCGATCCACACCCATCGGGTGAGCGGGATCACCGCGGGGAGCGAGACGAGCATCGTCAGCCCCACTAAAGCGCCGAATCCGGAGCCGCCGAGGTTGGCTGCGTAGATACGGCCGATCCGTTCGGGTTGAGCGAGGAAAGCGACCGCCACTGCCGCGCCGGTGAAGAGAAACGGCAGACTCAAGACGACGTAGGTCAACGCCAGATGCAGGAACTGTCGTCGCACCGCCAGCAATTCGAACGCGTCGAAGGGGATCACCCCCGCGGCGCGATAGGCGGGGTCGAAAGTGATCGCCGCCAGCACGACGAAGGTGATGAAAGCGCTCTTTTCGCGACCCTCGATCCGTGGGCGGAGCAGCGTGACCAAGCTGCCGCTGGCGCCGAAGCCGAGCAGCGCGAGGCTGATCACTAGGCTGGCAAAGTGGGCCCAGTGGGTAACCGAGAAGAGGTGGACGAGGATGATCTCGTAGGCCAGCGCCGCGGCGGAGAGGACGGCCAGGGCGACGAGCATGAGCGACCGATTAGTGGCCGACGAGCGGTACGAACGCCACCGGGGCGATCGTGCGCGTCATGGCCGTCCCGTCCGCATGCTTGACGACGAGCACCAGATGCTGCACCTGAAACGGGGCACCTACCGGGATGATCATTCGGCCGTCGGTCGCGAGTTGTCGGACGAGCGGTGGTGGGATGTGACCCGCGGCCGCGGTTACGATGATCGCGTCAAACGGCTCCCGCTCAGGCCAACCGTAATAGCCGTCGGCGTGGCGCGACACGACGTTGCGATACCCCAGCCGCTCGAGGCGTTGCGCCGCGCTCTCGGCGAGGGTCTTGATGATCTCGATCGAGAAGACCGGATCCGGTGCCGATCTCGAGCACTCGATCGCTCGATTCGAGTTCGAGCAGTTCGGTCATCAGGGCGACGATGTATGGCTGGCTGATCGTCTGCCCCGCTCCGATCGGGAGGGGATGATCGCCGTACGCCTCGCGCTGATACGCTGGGGGTACGAACTCGTGGCGGGAAACGGTGAGGAGAGCGCCGAGAACGCCCTGGTCGGAGATCCCCCGGTCCCGGATCTGCTGCCGCACCATCAGTGATCGCTCGGCGACGCGCTCGGCGCGTGGCGATCCCGTCGGAGGCCGGGTCTCGAGAACTTCCTCCTGGGCTTGAGCCGGTGCGCTCGCGAAGCCGGTCGCGATCGACAACAGCGCGCTCGCGTAGAGGGTGAAGCGCCCAAGACTCACAAGCCTAACATACCGCGACGGGGCCCCTAGACTCCACAACGAGGCGCATGCCCTTGCGCGTGCTGAGATTCGCGGGACATGCACCACCGCAGGGGGTGGTTCTAGTCCGACGGCTCCGGGTCGGTTTCGACCTCCGTCACCGTGTTCAGCGTCACACCCACCGGTAAGATGTTCCTTGTCGGACAGACGGTCGCCGCCGGTAAGGGTGGAGCAGGGTGGGTCATGCGACGCCCTAAGTTAAGCCGACGAACCGCTGGGTGCATGCCGATCGAGAACCCGGAACTGAATCGCCTCCGCGACGTGAACCGGCTCAATCGCGTCGGCGCCGGCCAGGTCGGCGATCGTCCGCGCCACACGGAGGATCCGTACGTGCGCTCGTGCCGACAGTCCGAGCCGATCGTAAGCCGCTTCGAGCAACCGCTCTCCTTCGGGATCGAGCCCACACCAACGCGTCGTTTGACGCCCGTCGATCTGGGCGTTTAGTCCTCCAGGGCCTATGCGGTCGCCTTGTTTGCGCCGGGCGGCGGTTACCCGCGCCCGAACGACAGTCGCCGACTCGCCCGGGACTTCACCCATCAGGTCTCCAAACGCGACCGGACGAACGCGGACATGGAGATCGATTCGGTCTAGCAGCGGCCCCGACAGCCGAGCTCGATAACGCTGACGGGCGGCCGGTAAGCACGTACACGGCTTGAGCGCCTCACCCCAATGCCCGCACGGGCACGGGTTCATCGCACCCAAGAACATGAACCGCGCGGGAAAGCGGTGGCGGCGATGAGCGACGCGTCCGATCACTATCTCGCCTTCCTCCAGCGGTTGTCGTAATCCCTCCAGCGCATCTCGTCGATACTCGGGAAACTCGTCCAGAAAAAGCACCCCACGATGAGCCAGGCTGACTTCACCCGGTCGTGGTGGGCGTCCACCGCCAAGCAGCGCAGCCGCCGAGATCGTGTGATGCGGAGCTCGAAACGGCGGCGCGTGGATGAGCGGTCGCTCCGGTGACAAGCGACCCCAGGCGGAGTGAATGGCGGTCACCTCGAGCGCTTCACCCGACCCGAGGGGTGGTAAGATCGATGGAAAGCGACGCGCCAAAAACGTCTTGCCGACCCCCGGCGGACCGATCAACAGCGCGTTGTGTCCACCGGCTGCGGCGATCTCGAGGGCCCGACGGGCAACCACCTGACCCCTGACTTCCGACCAGCCGGAGCCGCGTTCGACCCGAGCGGGCAGACGCGCCGGCACCGCGACCGGTCGGATCGGTTTCGTGCCCGAAAGGTGATCGACCGCCGCCGCCAGGGCTGGAACCGGGAGTGCCATCAACCCATCGACGAGCGCCGCCTCTGCGGCGTTCTCGGGGGCGACTAGAACCTCACGCGCTCCCATCGCCTTGAGAGCCGCGGCGATCGGCAACACGCCGCGCACCGGTTGCACCCGTCCAATTGGTGGATGACCAGTCGGCGTGGCGATGGTACGTGAAGCCTTGAGGATCGCAAGAGCGATCGGCAGATCGAAGCCGGTCCCGCTCTTGGGCTCGTCGGCTGGGGCCAGATTGACGGTGATTCGACGCAGCGGGGTCTCGAATCCACTGTTCGAGAGCGCCGCCATAACTCGTTCTTTGCTCTCGCGGACTGCGCCGTCGGGGAGTCCGACCAAGTGAAAGGCCGGGAGACCGCGGGCAAGATCGACTTCGACCGTGATCGGTCGCGCTGTAAACCCAGCCAGAGCAGCCGTGAAGACGCGCGCCAGCACGCGGTTATCGATTGCAAGTCGTGCACCGCGACGTGCCGGTCCTAATCCGACTGTTCTGGGTCGACCTCGACCTTTGTCACCCTCTCGAGCATAGCACCCATGGGCAACACATCCCTGAACGTATCCCCGTAGATCTCCCACACCGCGACAAACAGCGCCGCCACGATGGGCCCGATAATCAAGCCGAAGGCGCCGAACATCGTCAAACCGCCGAGCGTGCTCAGCAGGATCAGAAGATCCGGCATCTCCGTGTCGCGGCCGACGAGCCACGGCCGCAGGAAGTTGTCTGCCAACCCCACCACCGTGACGGACCAGATGATGAGGCCGATCGCGGGGCCAACGTGTCCGGTGGCCGCCAGCCAGATCGCCGCCGGTACCCAGACCAGCCCCGTACCGAGCGCCGGGATGATCGAGAGGACCGCCATGACGGTGCCCCAGAAAGCCGCGCCGGGGATGCCGACCACAGCGAAGGCGAGCCCGGCGAGTCCGCCTTGTACGATCCCGATGACGAATGTGCCTTTGATCGTCGCCCGCGAGACCGACATGAACTTGCCCACCATCCGCATCTCGTCCTCGGCCTCGAGCGGCATGTAATAGATGATCTTGCCGAGCAGTTTCTCACCGTCTTTTAAGAAGAAGTACATCGAGTAGAGTGTGATGAACAACATGAAGACGAACACCACCGTCCCACGCGCGGCCTGAGCCAGGAGTCGAGCCACGATCCTCCCGATACCCCCGGCGAGCTCGCCCACCCTAGCGAGGATTTCGTCCCTGTAGGGTGCCAGAAGCTCGGCGCCCGGCAACCGTCGCACCCACCGGTCGAACTCGTCTTGATGCGCCACTTGCGTCTCGATCCACGGCCCTACAGAGGAGCTCACCTCCAACGCCTGCGCACCCACGATGCCGAAGAAGATGCTGAGCGGGATCACCAGCACGACCAAGAACAACAGCACCGTGAGCACGGCCGCCCACGAGTTGTGACCTCTCAACCCGCGCGCGACCCGCTCGAAGGTCGGGTGGAACAGCCCGGCGAAAATCCCGGCGAGAAGCACGGCAATCAGGAAAGGGCGTACCATCGCGAAAAAGAGCAGCGAGATCGCGATTACGAAGAGCAGCAGGAACGCGCGCTGGAACTTCCTCGCTTCGCTCGGCTGGTCGGCCATCGGGCGCCCTCCAGAGTCTTGGGTCAGTTCGCGGAGGCGGCGGTCCGCTCATGGACGGAGCCTACAGATCCAAATCGTTACCCAAGCTCGCGGAGTGAACAGCTCACCGCCAGCTTCGGGGACCTGTTTCCCTGACCCGACTCCCCTTCGCGTCACAAACCGTCCTCCTCGCGCCTCCCATTACGACAACCCGACCGGAGCGCGCGCCGGCGATTGGTACAGACAACCGTGGAGGATGACATGCAAGTACACCGTTTTCGTTACGGCGCCCTGCTGGTTACGGGATTCATTCTGCTGATCGGCTGCAACGACGAGCCGACCAGCCCAGTGGCGGCGCTGGCCGACGATACTCCCACTTCCGAGTCGGACTTGGACTTGTTCGGGTTTGGCGGGTCGGCGATGGACTTCGCCGATCTCGCGATGTTCTTCGAGTTCAACTCAACCGACAACGATCTAGGCGTGCAGGTGTTCCTCGACGCCGAGGGTTGGGACATCGTTCAGGCCCGGGATCCCGCCGGAAAACAGATCCTGGACATCCGTGCAAAGAAGGCGCTCGGGAGTTTGGGGATCACCGAGCTTCGTTTCGAGAGCGCCGAGCCATCACCGGGTGAGGTGCTGGCGCTGTTCTCGGATGGCATGTACGAGTTTCGAGGACGAACGGTCGAGGAAGCGTTCACGCTCGGCGGCCTAGCGACGCTTTCCACCGTCCTGCCGGACGCACCCGTCTTTACCAACCCCTTGGATGGCGACGGCGATGTGGACCCCGACAACCTCGTCATCACATGGAACGCGATCGGCGGACTCGACGGCTACGAGGTTATCATCGAGAACGAGGACGCCGAGGTCGCCCTGAGCGCGGAGCTTGGGTCCGATGCCACGAGCCTCACGGTCCCGAGCGAGTTCATGGAAGCTGACTCGGACTACAAGGCTGAGATTCTGGCCATCGCGATGAACGGGAACAAGACGATCAGCGAGATCGAGTTCAGCACCGCGGACTAGGAGACGTCGCGGCTCACCCGCGGACGCGAGCTGGTCGAGCGCTACTCGACCAGCTCGACTGTCTCGGTCCGATTCTGTACGATCGGGATCAGCAGGTTCTGCCCACCGGCCACCACAAACGCATCCATCTTGATCTCGTTCGACTCGGATCCGCCGAGGAACTTCCCACCGCCGGCATCAAAGTAGATCGTCCCTGATCCGGTACCGCCACCGCTGAGCGAGATCTCGTTCCCCATCTGGTTTCCGCTGCCCTCGAGCTCGATCTCGCTCATGAACTCGATCTGAACCGCATCGTGGCCGGCGTGGTCGGCGTTGCCGATCGTGGTGTACGTGCTAATGCGGTGTACGTCCATGTCGATTCCGTTCTGGTTGGTCTGAACGGAGATCGTGTCGGTCCAGGTGGTACCGGCGCTGATCTCATCTTCCGGCAGGCTGGGGAAAAACGCACGGTACGTCGTCTCCAAGTCGAGCCGGTCGAGTTCCGCGGGCAACGATTCAGGCACGGCGATGTCGCTCACCTCACCGCGCGCGCCAAGCGTCACCACGACCGGTTCCCCGTAGAGAGCAGAAAAGTCGAGCTCACCAGCACCCGGCATCCCCACCATGCTCACCGAGTCGTGAACGATCTCGACGGTGACGTGGTTGTCCGATACGTCGCGGAGCGTCGTCGTGAACCGCCAATAGCTTTCGATATCGATGTTCTGCTCGGTGCCGTTGACGGTCTGTGCGACATGATCCTCCTGCGTGCGGGTGTAGGTGTGCGACTCCCCTGACTCCCCGCTGTACCTGAGAACCTGGCCCATGGATGTCCCCGGTAGTGTGATCAGCGCCGTCACCCCGACGATCGCCAACAGAGTTCTGATCGACATTATTTGATCACTCCTAGGAATAGATGAACACAACGAAGCGCGACCTGGCATGATCCGTGCGACGAGAATTTAGACCGATTCCCGGGTCCGGCCATGGCCCGTACCCCGTGGCTCCAAAGCACGTTCCGCCAAGGGACTAAGCCCGATGATGATCACTCGGAGCTGGAACAAGAAAGCCACGCTGATCGCGCTGCGCCTGTGTATCGCGGCGGCGACCGGCGCACTGCTCATCCTCTACCCACCCACAGCTGGGCTCACCGGCTGGCTGATCGCTCCGTGGGCGCTCTATTTCGCCACCACATTCGTCTATCTGGTGCTCCCCGCGCACTGGTACCGGCGCCGGCGGTTCGACATCAAGTTCGTTGCGGTGGAGATCGCCTTGCTCGGCCCGATGTTCGCCCTCTACGGCGGCCCCGAATCATGGTTCATCTATCCGTTGTTCCTCCTGACCGTGTTGTTGGCGGCCCTCGCGCGACGCTTGGCGTGGGCGCTTGGGCTCGGTTTTGCTGTCGCGGTCGCGCTGGCGCTGATCCTGATCGATACCGGCACGAGCCAGATCGGAGCCATCATCCTCCAGGTCGGAACGCTGCTCACCACCGCTGGTATCGTCGGATTCATGACCGAAGAGCTCGGTCACGAGGAAGTGCTGTCCAGCCAGTTCGAGAGTGCGCTCGAAGTCTCCACGCTGTTGGCGGAGGCGATCGAGGTGGAGAGCGTGTACAAACGATTGATCGAGGTGTTGGGACACCTGTTCCACGCCAGCCGGGTGGCGGTGATTCTCGCTAAGCCGGGCGAAGTGACCGGCCGGATCGTATCGGCGATCGACGTCAGCGAAGTGGTCGAAGACCTAGAGATCGAACTCGACCGATACCCCGAGATTCAGATAGCGATCGACGAGCAGCGAACCGTCGTCGTCGAGCGGCCGGAGAAGGATCCCAACTTCGAGGGGGTCAGGCGACACCTGACACCGCGGGCGGTGGGAGCCACCATCCTGGTGACACCGATCCTCCAGGGAAACGACGTCCACGGCGTCGTGTTCGTAAGACTCGAGCAAACGTACCGCGCGTTCAGCGAACAGGAGATCCGGTTCTGCCAGCTCATGGCGGACATCGCCGGGAAGGCGATCCAGCGTGCTGGCCATATCGCCGAAGTATCCGAAGCCGCGCGCCGCGACCCGTTGACGGGGCTCTACAACGTGCGTGCGTTCCAACAGGCGCTGACGGATGAGATCGTGCGCTCGGAGCGCACCGGCGCCGCCTTCAGCCTGCTCATGATTGACATCGATTTCATGAAGCACATAAACGACACCTACGGCCACCCGACTGGTGACCAGGTGCTTCGCAACCTAGCCGCCACCCTGACCCAAGAATTGCGACAAGTGGACGTCGTTGCGCGCTACGGTGGCGAGGAGTTCGCCGTTCTGCTGGCCGAGGCCAGTGGCCCCCGGGCCATGGTGGCAGCCGAGCGGCTGCGACAACAAATCGAGGCTCTTCACCATGACGGTGTGCGCGAGGCGATCACCATCTCGATCGGTCTCGCAGCGTATCCCGATGACGCATCATCGTGCACCGACCTCATTCGTGCCGCCGATCAAGCGTTGTATGCATCCAAGCATCGAGGTCGCAACCGGATCATGCACTACAACGCAACTAACTGCACGAACGCGAACGAGGACGCCGAGGCGTTCGATCTCGCGCGTCAGCCAAGACCGCACGACTCGACCGTAATTCGTGCGGTGCGCGATGCACTGGACGGGCTGTATGACAACCAGCAGATAATGCGTCAGATGGGCGCTATCGCGAGTTTGGTGACGCTCATGCAGGCACGGGATCCATCGGCCCTCGAACATCTGAGCGACACCGCCACGCTGGCTAGGCTCTTTCTATCGCACCTGACGGTCGACAAGCGCGAGCGCTCGACGATCCACCTGGCGTGCTTGCTGCGCGATATCGGTCAGACAGCGGTTGGAAGCGCAATTCTCAACAAACAGGATTCACTCACCCGCGAAGAGTACGAGGCGATTCGCGAACACCCCGTGATCGGCGCCCAAATCGTGGCTCCGCTGCGGGGGCTGGATGCGATCGTGCCATTCATTCGACACCACCACGAGCGGTGGGATGGCCAGGGCTACCCGGACGGTCTGACCGGCAACGCGATCCCTTACGGTGCACGGGTGGTCGGCCTGATCGACGCGCTCTATGCGATGTTGCTGACGGGTCCCGGCGCAAGCCGATCGCACGGCGTCGACTACGCTCGCGAGGAGATCGCGCGCAACGCCGGCGTGATCGATTCGAATCGCGACTCGATCGACGCGTTGGGTGTCACGTTCGACGCCCAAGCGCCCGGCGTGGTCGTCGGCGCGATCCGCCAACCGGGCACCGCGGAGTCCTCCTAGGCCCTACCTGTTCAGTCGAAACGCGTCTTTGATGTGCTCGATCTCCGGTCGGGGCTCGCGTCCGTGTCTTTCGCTCGTCAACTCGACTGTCACGACATCGAAGCGATAAGACTGCGCGCGTTTCCCCCAACGGGTAAGCGCCACATTCGCCGCGGCCGCGATCTGTCGCTGCTTTTTCCAATCGACGGCGGTGGCGGGCGGTGCGAGCGAGCCGGCGCGACGCGTTTTGACCTCGACGAAGGCAACGGTCCCACCCTTCTCGACGACGAGGTCGATCTCACGACCAACCGCTCGCCAGCGACGCGCCAGGATCGCGTAACCGCGATCCTCCAGGTACTCGGCTGCAAGCTGCTCACCGGTCCGGCCGAGCGCCTGACGGGCGTGGGTCAGAGATCGATCTCCATGCCGTCTGCACCGAGCTCGATCGGTCCTGTGTGATACGCTTCGCGAATGCGGCGTTCGATCTCGTCCCACCCGAGCGCCAATACCGACGGATAGAAGTGGCCGACCGCGAGCCGCTTGACCCCAGCGGCCGCGGCCACCCGACCGACCGCGCGCGGGCTCATGTGGCCCGGCACCTGTAGCCCGTCGGCGATCGAGCACTCGGCGATTAAGAGATCGGCGTCCTGAGCCAACGCGATCGCTTCTTCGCTCTCCTCGGTATCGCCGGTGTACGCAACGATCACTTCGCGACCGGCGACGCCGAGCGTAATCCGAAAGCCGACCGCTTCGGGTGAGTGGACGACCGAGTAGGCGTCGATCTCGATCGTGGCGTCGTCGCGCTCGATCTCGACCGGCGTGTCGGCAGCTTCCCAGATGTCGAGTGGGAACCCCGGCTCGGTGACCCAATCGCCAAAGATGTCCTCGAGTCGATCGAGGTCGGCTCCGAAATCGGGATAGCCGACCAGCGCCAGCGGTTCGACCCGGCGTTCGCCGGGCATATGACGCAGCGTGAAGAGAAGGGGCAGGAGATCCGCTAGGTGGTCCTGGTGACGATGCGAGATCGCGACCATGTCGAGTGCGCTCAACGGGAGCCCGAGCCCCGTCATTCGGCGGAGCGTGCCAAAGCCCAGGTCGACTAACAGGTGGATGTCACCGCACTGGAGGTGGTGACCCGCCGCGCCGCGCTCGATGTCGGGCACCAGCGTCCCGCTGCCGATCATCGTGTACCGGATCGGTTTCATCGTGCTGGTCGGTCGCGGCCCGAGCTCATCGTGTTACGCGAACCCGGCCAAGTACCAGTCGAGAAGACGCTCGCCCCAAGCAAACGTCACCGCGCCACCGATCGACAGGAAGATGCCGAACGGGACCAGCTTCTTGGACCGCATGTTGATGGGCACGAAGACGATCGTCGCCAGGATCGCGCCGATGAAGAGCGTCAGCAGCGTGCCTTGCCATCCCACGAACGCGCCGATCATCGCCATCAGCTTGATGTCGCCGCCTCCCATCGCGTCCTCACCGAACATCTTGGTACCGATGACGGCGATGACCCACAGAACCCCACCACCCACCAGCACGCCGATCAGTGAACCGACCGGCGTCGGCGAACCCGGCAGGAACGACATCGCCAATCCGGCGATGACACCACCCAGCGACAGCTCGTCGGGGATCACGTACTTGCGTCCATCGGTTATCGCTACCGCCAGCAGGATGCTCATCATGACAACCGCTTGTGCGGCGTGTGGTGTGAACCCAAACGAGTAGACGCTGCCGGCCCAGATCGCCGCCGTCACCAGTTCGACAATCGGGTACTGGACGCTGATCCGGGTCCCGCAGAAGGCGCACCGACCACGCAGCGTCAGCCACGACACGACCGGAATGTTGTGGTACCACTTGAGAGTCTCGCCGCAGCGGGGGCAGTGGCTGCGCGGCCGGACAAGCGACATGTCGGCCGGCAGCCGCAGGATCGCCACATTCAGGAACGAGCCAACGAGAAGGCCCAAGAGGCCTGCGAGAATGATCCAGTGGGTTGGTGGTGGGGTCAACGCTCCGAGGACTCGTCCATCGATTCGGTGGCC
>JBDHIC010000125.1:0-6725 GCA_039589035.1 Gemmatimonadota bacterium
GGATGAACCATACCCAGAATCGCTCGAACGAATTGACCAGTCGACTGTTGGGAGCGATCGCCGCCGACGGCACATAGACTGCGGCCACCCCGACGGTCAGAATCGTCAGCGCGATCCAGCAGTACAGCGTCCGGACCACGGCATACGGCCACCAGAGCACGGCCACGAGCCCGCCGCGGGGCCGACGATCGGTCACCGGCTTAGAGACCGCCGGTCCGTCAGCTGATCGGTCCACGCGATCAGCTGTTTCGAGATCTTGTGCCTCGGATGAGCGAGTAGGAACGGCTCACCATCGCGGACCGCCTGCGCGACCCGCCGGTTTTCCGGTATCACGCCCAGCGCCTGGCAAACGAGCCCCAGGTTCTCCTCGAGCACCGATCGGAACCGCGTCAAGAACTGTCGATCTCGACGACCACGGGAGCGGTTCAAGACGAGCAGCGGTGTGTTCTCCTGCAGGATCCCCGTCACTTCCGGTCGAACCGCAGGAAACTCCGCCCGTAGGTTTTCGACCAAACCGGTGATCGTGCGATCTCGGACCTCGATGACCGTGCCCGACGCGCGATAGTGATCGAGGATAAAGCCCATGATCTCTTTCCGGTCACGAAACTCGGTCAACAATCGCCGCAGCAAGTAGTTCTTGAGAAATCCGTAGGCGTTGTGAAACGCCGTCGCCTCGGGGTTGGTGACCACCAGCTTGATGTCGCCGAGGAAGAAGAAGTCGAGCGTCGCCGGCGCGCTGCCCGCCGGCAGATCGAGCACCACGTAGTCGGCGTTCAAACCCACCAGCGCGCGGACCAGGTCGAGCTTGCGGTCGCGTAGTGGATCCACTGCGGTGATCAAATCGAATGAGCCGGCAACGTAGCGCAGGTTGTCGAGCTGGGTCGGTTGCGAGATCGCGTCCAGATTTTCGGCCCGACCGTCGAGAAAATCAGCCAGCTCGCGATCAGGGAACGACTCGCCGAGGAAGAGGTTGAGGTTCGACCCGCCAAAATCGAGATCTACGGCTGCCACGCGGCGGCCGATGCTGGCTCCGCGCTGAGCCAGAGCCAAAGCGAGGTTAGCGGCTAGAAGAGACTTTCCGACCCCACCCTTGCCACCGCCGATGGCGACGATGACCGGCCCCGGACGGGGGTCATGCATGGAGGATCAAACGGCGTCGGCTTCGCTATCCAGAGATGGCATCAAGGCTGAGTCCAGCGTGTACTGTCCTAGAATCTGAAGTCGCGAGAGCGCTTCGCCAAGCGCCAGGTGCTCGCGGAACGGCCTCGGATGTGTCAACGCCTCGAGCGTGTCACACACAGCAAGGACGCGAGCGCCGGGATCGATCGTCTCACCCGACATCCCCTCCGGATACCCGGTGCCGTCCATCCGCTCGTGTTCTTCGAGCACCATGCGCGCGATGTCACCGGTCATCCCGGTGATCTCCTGGAGCCGTTCGTACCCCTTTTCGGGATGTTGACGAATGGCTGTGTCGAACAGCTTCGGGGGCAACCGCATATCGCTGTCCCAGTTCTCACGGGTCTGCGCCATTCCGATATCATGAAGCATGGCCGCTGTGCCGACGTCAATGATATCAGTCAACGTCGTCTCGAGCTGATCAGCGGCCAGAATTGCCAGCACCGCCACGTTGACGTGGTGTCGC
This sequence comes from Gemmatimonadota bacterium, assembly GCA_039589035.1. Lineage (GTDB taxonomy): Bacteria > Gemmatimonadota > Gemmatimonadetes > JACCXV01 > JAHWKZ01 > CAMYLR01. The sequence continues at coordinate 1,643 of JBDHIC010000125.1, forward strand.
TCGAAGTACTCTTCCTCGACTGGTGTGAAGACTTCCCGCAAAAGCGGTTCAGCGTCTTCGCGCAGGACCTCGAGCAGATCGTACAACGCGTACCGGATCTTCCCCAGGTCGATGTCGGCACCGAGGTTCTCGGCCGCCATGACGTGGCGCGCGATCATCAACGCGTTCTCGTACGGCGTTCCGGTGAACTCCAACTCGGCCACCGCGGTCGCCACGGGCTCGGCCTGTGTTACCGGGGCCGGAGCCGGGGGCTTGACCGCTGGCGGTTCCGCCTCGATCGCCGCTGGTGCGGAGGTGCTCTCGATCGGTGGCTCCGGCTCCATCGGGGGTTCCGGTTCCAACGGGGGTTCCGGTTCCAACTCCAACTCAGATGGAGCCACTTCATCCGGCGCCGTTTCGACCGGCTCGGCCTCGACCGGGGGCGCACTCATCTCAGTGGTAGCGGGCGGTTCGACAACTTCTTCCGCGACTTCTTTGATTACCTCCGGTTCCACGACCGGCTCCGGCTCCGCCTCGACTACTGGTTCGGGTGGCGGTTTGGTCGGCGACTCGGGCCGTGCTGGTGGTTCCGCTGTGAGCTCCGCCAACCCCGTCGTATCAGGCGACAGGAAATCTTCATCCAGCGGGATCAACGCTCCGGCGGCGCGACGCTTTTCGACCATCCGCTCACGATCGGCCTGCACGCTGTCTCTCAGCGCCAACAAGCCGCTCGGGAATGGCAAACCGGCAGAGATGAGCATCGCCATCGCCGGCTGGTCAGCGTAGAGCGCCTGGGTCATTGCACACGGTGCTGCCTCGCCCCAAGCCGACTCGACGAGTTGATCAAAACGCAGGCGACCCTCTGCCTCCAGCCATGGGCGCGGGGCGCGGACGACCGGCAGGATCGCCTGCGCATCGCTCCACCCGAACCCGTCAGGTTGCCATGTCACCCCCGTATCGGTCATCCGCGTGTGCCAGTCATCACCCTTGGTCAACATCTCGCGTGACAGCTCGACCTCGCGCCAACCGACAAAACCTGGCGCCGATAGCTGTTTGACCAGAGCGCTACGGCTGAGCCCCAGAATCGGTTCCGCGTCGTCTCCTCCCACCAACTCGAACAACCCGAGCAGGCGTTCCAAGGCCCTGTTCGCTTCCGCGTCGGCGCGCATCCCTAGACCCTCGGATGGTTGAACCACCAGCACGCTCGTCGAAGGCGCTTGAAGCACTCCGTTCAGCGCGACCAGACCCAGCGCCCGTTCGTCGGGACCCGACTGCAAACCGGGGAGCCGTGTCACAGCCAACCGACCGACATTCGGCGCCAGCTCTTCGAGCCGGCTCAGCAACGTGCCGAGCAACGCTCCAGCGTGCGTGCTCACGTTGGCGACAACAACAAACAGGTCACAATCGGTATCGTTCGCTAACGCCGTGGAGACGGCCTCATCGGCGCGGAGCGCATCCCCAGCTTGCGTATAATCGCCCACCACGCGACCCGCCATGTCGACTCTATGTCGACGAGCTGCATCCAGTTGTGCGTGCTTGACTGCAGGATCGAGATCGATCGCGCGCGCGCTCAGCCCGCTATTCGAGAATAGCTCGGCCGCGCGGGTTCCCCACTCGCCGAGACCGATCACCTGGATGCGGAGATCTGTCTTCACCGACCGAGCCGTTTGTTGCGAATCTGTGGCATGTTCAACTGACATGTCAGAGTCCGACCGATGGTCTGCATCGGTGCTGGACACATCCTCCTCATCTTCGATAGGATCCGTGACCGCTTTGGTCTCAGATCGTCCGCCGGGCTTGTTGGGCTGCATGAGTGCCTCCGATCGATCGTTCGGCGATACCGACACCTAGAGGCCGGCAGCCCAAACGGCTCGCACGATAGCGCCGTGGCCACAGTTCTGCGGTGTTGATTGTATCTCGATTTGGCGCGTGAGAGCGATCGTTACCCGCACGGTGGTCACGCCTCGCATTTGGATTTTACACGGGTCGAGCGGCTCCCGACAAGACACCCCGTCTGATGTCGTAGCCGCCTCCCGTACAACAGCTTACACGTCGTGAAACTCACCCGGGTGCGGTACCGCCACCTGGGCACACCCGTTTTCCTGCAAGCGCTGGGCCAGAGCGAGCGCCTGGGGCTCCTCACCGTGCACGAGGAAGATGTTGTCAGGGGCCGGGTTACAGCCACCGGCGAAGCCGATCAAGCCGTTCCGGTCGGCATGCCCCGAGAAGGCCCGGATATCGACGATCTCTGCGTCCACCAGCACGTCAACGCCGAAGATCCTGACTTCAGGTTGGTGCTCGATCAGCCGACGTCCGAGGGTATGCTTGGCCTGAAACCCGACGATCAACACCGTGTTTCGCTCGTCTTCAAGGTTGTTTCGCAGGTGGTGCACGATGCGCCCGGCGTCACACATCCCCGATCCGGCGATAATGATGCTCGGCTCCTCTTCGTAGTTGAGCGCCTTTGAGTCCGACACCTCGCTGATGTAGCGCATAGTGCGAAACCCGAACGGGTCGACGTCCTCCCAGAATGTCCGCGCTTCAATGTCGAAATACTCTGGGTTGAGCTTGAAGATCTCGGTGATGTTGATCGTAAGCGGGCTGTCGATGTAAATCGGCAGGACCGGGATCTTCTTCTCGATCAACAACCGGTGAAGCAGATAGAGCACCGTCTGTGCGCGTTCGAGCGCAAACGCGGGAATCAACACTTTGCCGCCCCGCTCGACCGTGCGGTTCACAACCTCGGCCAGCTTGTCCTTGCCGCTGTGCGGTTCGTGCAGCCGGTCGCCGTAAGTGGATTCCATGATAAGAACGTCGATGTCCTCGACCGGCTGGGGGTCGCGCAGCAGCGGCATATTCGGGCGACCGAGATCACCGGTGAAACAGATCCGCTTCTCTTTCCCATCGGTCTCGATATCGAGAACCGTGATCGCGGATCCCAGCACGTGGCCGGCGTCACGAAGCTCGAGCCGAATCCCGGGTGCCAGCGTCATGGGCGCCTCGTAGTTCACGCTCACGAAGCTCCCCATCGCTGCCACCGCATCCTCCTCGGTGTACAACGGTTGAATCTCGGGCTCGTTCCGGGACCGAATGCGGCGGTTGTAATAATCCGCGTCCCGCTCGTGGATGCGAGCCGAGTCACGCAGCATCGCGGCGCACAGGTCGCGCGTCGCATGGGTGGTATAGATCGGCCCCTCAAAACCCTGTTTTACAAGTGACGGGATATTCCCGCTATGATCGATGTGGGCATGGGAGAGGACCATGTAATCGATCCCGGTGGCGTCAAACGGCAGGAAGCGGTTTTTCTCTTCGGCCTCCTTCCGCCGACCCTGGTACATGCCGCAATCGAGCAGCACGCGTTTTCCTGCCGCTTCGATGACGTGCATCGAGCCGGTGACGGTGCGCGCCGCGCCAAAGAAGAAGATCCGGAGCCGCGAGTTCACGCCGATCGTGACTCGCTCGCCGCGGACGGAATGAACGCTCTCACCAGCGCTTCGATTTTCGGTCGAGCGTGGGCCGCCGCCTCCGTCACCTCATCGTGGCGCAATGGCTCGGCGGTCAATCCAGTGGCGTAGTTGGTCAGCAACGACATCCCCGCTACCGGCAGACCGAGCTCGGCAGCGGTGACCACTTCGGCGACGGTCGACATCCCTACCGCGTGAGCACCGATCTTCCGCAGAAAACTGATTTCAGCGGCCGTTTCGTAGCTGGGACCGAGCACGCCGGCGTAGACCCCCTCGCGTAGCGGGGTCTCTTGTTCGACCGCGGTCGCCGTCAGCTGCTCGCGAAGCCCCTCGTCATAGGCGTTGCACATATCGGGAAAGGGATTTGTGATTTCGCCCGCCGGGCGTCCGATCAACGGGTTGGCGAACTGGAGGTTGATGTGATCGGTGATCGCCAGCAGGGTCCCGGGGGGATTGTCGGGATCGAGCGACCCGGCGGCGTTGGTCACCAACAGGAATCGGGCGCCGAGCTCGGCAAGCACTCGCACCGGCAGCGCCAACCACGGTGGCGGGTACCCCTCGTATAGATGAAATCGACCCTGAGCAAAGGCGACCGGCACGGTGTCCAGCGTGCCGACAACAAAGTGACCGCTGTGACCCTCGACAGTGGATCGCGGGAAGCCCTGAATCTCGTCGTACCCAACCGTGATCGGGTCGTTCACGTCATCGGCCAGGTACGACAACCCCGACCCCAGAATCAGCCCGGCTTCGACCCGTCCTGCGCCGGCTGCACGAAGTCGATCCACCGCGACCTCGACGAGAGCGGTGGGGCTGGGGGTTGGGTTGATAGCGCGGGGGGCGTTCACCTCACGTTGGGTATCGTGGTCCGAGGCCGGCGCTCCGCTTCACCGAGCCTCCTCGGTTGCCCTGCGGGGTCTCGGCTCGCTCCCGCGCAAACGGCCTCGGACCACGATACCCAACGTGAGATCGCCGATCTCCATCGATCTCACAACAAAGCGCCGGCGACGGTCGCCGTCATGAACGCCGCTAGCGTGCCGGCGATCATCGCCCGTAATCCGATCTTCGCCAGATCCTGCTTCCGGTTCGGCGCGATACCTCCGATGCCACCGATCTGAATTGCGATGGAGCTGAAGTTGGCAAACCCGGCCAGCGCGTAGGTGGCGATCACGATCGAGCGCGGCGAAAGATCAGACCCCTCGCCGAGCATGTTCGCGAGCTGGATGTAAGCGAAGAACTCGTTCAGCACGGTCTTGATCCCGAGCAGCGAGCCGATCGTCGTGGCGTCCTTCCAGGGGACGCCCATTACCGCCGCCAATGGCGCCAGCACCCAGCCAAAGATCTGCTGCAACTGGAGCCCCTCGATGCCGAACAGACTACCGGCCCACCCGATGAGCCCATCGGCCATGTAGATCAGCGCCACGAAGGCGAGCAGCATGGCACCGACATTGAGCGCCAAGAAGAGCCCCTCGGACGCGCCGCGCGTAGCGGCTTCGATCACGTTTACATCAGGCGACGGCACATCGGCTTTCAGTGTACCCGCCGTTTCGGGTTCTTCGGTCTCCGGGTACATGACCTTGGAGATCACGATCGCCGCCGGAGCGCTCATCACGCTGGCCGCCAATAAGTGACCGGCGATGTCG
>JBDHIC010000126.1:0-5627 GCA_039589035.1 Gemmatimonadota bacterium
CGCGGAGCGCTATACCATTCCCACGCTGGCCGGCATGGAGGTGCTGTACCACACCCCGGCCCGGAGTCAACTCCACGACGTGCTGACTTGCATCCGACACGGAGTCACGCTGGCAACGGCGGGGCGACTCATCAACTCGAACACCGAGCACGCGCTCCGCACGGCCTACGATTTTGCGATCCTCTATAGTGATGACCCGAGCTCCGTGTTGCGCACCGAAGAGGTCGCGGAGCGATGTCGTTTCTCGTTGGCCGAGATCCGCTATCGCTACCCATCCGAGCGACTCCCCGATGGGACGACGTCATCCGAGTGGTTGCGGACCCTCGTCTTCGATGGCGCCGCAGAACGATACCCGGCGGGCGTTCCCGACAAAGTTTCACAACAGCTCGAAGTGGAGCTCGCTGTCATTCGTGACCTCGAGTACGACGGGTACTTCCTCACGATGTGGGAGGTCGTGAGATACTGCCGGCAGAAGAATATCCTCTGTCAAGGACGCGGCTCGGCCGCCAACTCGGCGGTTTGCTACTGCTTGGGGATCACCGCCATCGATCCAGTGCGTATGGGGCTTCTCTTCGAACGCTTCATATCGAAGGAGCGCGCTGAACCCCCCGACATCGATCTCGACATCGAGCACGATCGCCGTGAAGAAGTGATTCAGCACGTCTATGGGAAGTACGGACGGAGCCACGCTGCGATGGTGGCCAACTTCATTCGCTACCGATCCCGATCGGCAGTGCGCGAGGTGGGCAAGGTTTTAGGATTTCAGGAAACTGCTGTTGATCGGTTCGCGCGGCTGTTATCCCACTACGAGTCGGCGACACCCACGACGTTTGTCGAGGCCGGTTTCGACCCCGACAACCAACTGCATCAACTCCTGCTGCGGTTGACCACCGAGATCCAGGACTTTCCGCGCCACCTCTCGATCCACCCAGGCGGGTTTCTGCTCGGCCACGCGCCGGTGAACGAACTCGTGCCGATCGAGAACGCCACCATGCCGGATCGTACGGTGATCCAGTGGGACAAGAACGACCTCGAGGACCTGGAGCTCTTCAAGGTCGACCTGCTAGGCCTCGGAGCGTTGAACGTCGTTCATCGTTCGCTCGATCTCATCGAACAGTACTGCGAAAAAACATTCACGCTGGCTACCATTCCACCTCAAGACGAGCCGACGTTCGAGATGATTCGCAAGGGCGATACGGTCGGGGTCTTTCAAATCGAGAGTCGTGCTCAGATGGCGATGTTGCCGCGCATGAAACCACGCCACTACTACGACCTGGTCATCGAGATCAGCATCGTCCGTCCTGGCCCCATCACCGGCGGCATGGTTCACCCCTATCTGCGGCGGCGAAACGGTGAGGAGCCGGTCACGTATCCGCACCCTTCGCTGGAGCCGATTCTCAAGAAGACGCTCGGGATCCCGCTCTTTCAAGAGCAGGTGATGCAGCTGGCGGTAGTGGCCGCCGACTATACGCCGGGCGAGGCCGATCAGCTGCGGCGCGACATGGCGGCGTGGCGGAGATCAGGCCGTATCGAGCGGCATCGGGAGCGGCTCATCTCGCGTATGATCCGCAAGGGCATTCAGGAAGAGTTCGCCGAGCGGGTGTTCAAGCAGATCCGGGGGTTTGGCGATTACGGTTTCCCTGAAAGCCACGCCGCCAGCTTCGCGCTGATCGGCTACGCCACCGCGTGGCTAAAGGAGCATTACCCGGCGTCGTTTCTATGCGCGCTGCTGAATGCACAACCGATGGGCTTCTATAGCCCGGCCACTCTCATCGAAGACGCCAAGCGCCACGGTGTCGCGATCGGTCCGGTGGACGTTCAACATAGTGATTGGGACTGCACGCTAGAGCCGGCCGACGAGAGTGGCGAGGGGTTTCTCGTTCGCATGGGTTTGCGGTACGTAAAGGGGCTCCAGGAAGTTGACGGCGGGCGGATCGTCGCAGCGCGACAAGTGCGCGAATTCCGATCGCTCGATGATTTCGCCATCCGAACTCGGTTGAACGACGCGATGCTCGCCCGACTCGCCGAGTGCGGCGCGCTCGAGGGTTTTGAGGAGAAGCGGCGCGACACTTTGTGGGACGTGTTCGGTCTCGACCGAGACGAGGACATAGGGCTCGACCTCGAGCTCGCCGAGCCCGACGCGACGTTCCAACGCTTGAACGAACTGGAGACGATCGGCTGGGATTACGATTTCACTTCCCACAGCCCGCGCGGGCACCCGCTGGCTCCGCTGCGGGAAGAGCTCACCCGAAAGCGACTCCCCGATTCAGCGGCGGTCCGTAGCATGAAAGACGGGGACCACGTCCGTTACGCTGGACTCGTCATCTGTCGCCAGCGTCCTGGAACAGCCAAAGGCGTGGTCTTCATGACTCTCGAGGACGAAGCCGGTTTCGTGAACGTCGTCATCTGGGAACGCGTGTTTCAGAAATATCGCCTCCTGGCGAAGACAGCATCGTTTCTAGGCGTGACGGGAAAGCTCCAGGTTCAGTCGGGCGTCGTGCACCTGGTAGCCGAGAAGCTCTGGGCGCCTCGGGTGCGCCTGAAGCCCAGCAAGACAAAGAGCCGGAACTTCCACTAGCTCCGATCCAAACCAAAAAGGCGGCGGCTCCACCGGGAACCGCCGCCATCTCGCTCTCGATCTGCGATTCGTTCTTACTCGCCGCCCGCACTCGACATCATGATGTTCCAGTTGTAGTCGGTGTGGCTGCCGCAGATCGCATCGAACTCGCTCAGCGCTTCTGGCGCCTCCGCGCGTAGATCGTTGACGATCGCCTCGCGAGTCAACATTACGGTCTTGTGGTCGGCGCCATCCATGACCAACAGCCGGCGATACTTGCCGCCGGTGTGATGCGCCCACCAGCTCCACGTGCTCAACGCGCCTTCGCCGATGTGTCGGTCGAAAACCGGGGCGAACGCGGTCTGCACCAACTCGTCCGCCCGACGCTCCTGTGCCATGTCACACTGCGCGTACATCGAGAAACCGGCCGTCGGACGGTCGGTCACGATGTCTTCGGCCGGGACCGACGAGGCAACGTGTTCCCAGATGTAATCGTCGTGTGTGTGGCAAACCGACTGCAGCTGATCGGCTGCGGCGCGATGCTCACCCAAAAACTCCTCGACGACCGCGTTGCGGGCGTCCATCAGTGCGCCCAGGTTTGGCGAAACGAAGTAGACCGCCCTCCGCCAGTGGCCCCCCGCGTGGTGCCCGATCATGCCCCACGCCGTGATGTGACCCATCGGCATATGACTCTCGAACATCGGCCGGAGGACATCCCGAATCACGTCGTCGGCCTCCTCTTGGCGTGTCTGGTCACATACGTAGTAGATCGCCGAGATAAGCGGGCTTTCTTCCTGTGCCCATGCCCAGGTGGGTGTCAGGACGGTAATCGCTACCGCGGCGATGACGATGCGTCGCTTCATGTTCAAACCTCCGGCTGGTAAGGTCCCCCTCAATTGAGCTTTTTTCTTTGACTGGAGTGGGGAGTCTACCTACGAGGCAGGCTTCATTCAAACGCCTGGGCGGTAGCCTGTTCCACATTCATCGCCCAGCCTTTTTCCCAAGCCTCAGCAAACGCTTCTTCGCCGAGTCGCTCCCGCACCTCAAAGATCGAACGGTCGAGCAGTGAGGGATCCGCGGCGTACAAAACAGAACCTACCGCTTGCCGCATCGCGTCTGATGCGCCAAACAGCCGCGCCGCTCGCTCGGGTCGACTCTCCCGGTACGCCTGACCCACCCCCATCAAGCAGTAAGAGATGATCCACTTGTTATGGGTGACGGTCCCCAGCCGGAGCCCTTCGCGATAGCATTTCAAGGCGCTATCAACGTCGCCTGTCTCGATCGCAACCTGGCCCAGGTTGAAGTAAGCGATCTCATCGTCCACGATATCGTCGGCCTCGACCAGAACCTGCTCGTACATCTCGCGGGCCAACTTGAGGTCGCCCTGTAACCGTGCGGTCTCCCCCAGGTTATTGAGTGCGACCGCCGCGGTGTGGGAATCGCCGACCTCCCGCGCCAGCGTGAGGGCTTCCTCGTTGCGGGCGACCGATTCTGCATAGTTGCCGTCGTCTTGTGCAGCCAGGGCGAGAATCGTCAGCGCTCGGGCGATACCACCCTTGTCGTCCGCTTCACGGGCGATCGAGAGGCACTCCCTACCGGCCGAGCGCGAACGCTCGAGGTCACCTCGAACACGAGACAAATAGCCCAGGCCGGTGAGCGCGGTCACCTGCGTTTCAATCGGCGCGTTGCCCCCACAGCGAAGCGCCCGTTCCAGCGCATCGATGCCATCACTCAGGTAGCCGTGCCACAGCCAGAAGCGGTACAGCGCGCCCGCCAACTCGAGCCCTGGCTCACACTCTCCGGGCGTTGTCTCACTCCACTCCAGCGCCGCCCGAAAATTGCCGTGCTCGGCCTCGAGCCGCTCCAGCCAGACCGCTTTGTCTTTGCCTATAAGCTCCGGATTCGTTCGCTTGGCCAGCGCCAAGAACCAATCGCGATGATGCCGGCACAGGGTGTCTAGTTCGCCCGAATCTGACAACCGCTCCCGGCAGTACTCGCGTACCGTCTCGAGAAGCCTGTACCGCGCTTCCCCACCACGGTCCTCAACGACGACGAGCGATTTGTCTACGAGCTGGGAAAGGAGATCCAGGATCTCACCCTGATCGAGGGTCTCGTCGTCACCAGCGACGACATGTTCCGCGGCCTCGAGCGCCCAACCACCGACAAAGATCGACAATCGCCGCAGCACCACTCGCTCGGCTTCAGACAGGAGCTCGTAGCTCCAATCGAGCACCCCGCTCAGCGTCTGATGGCGTTCCAGCACTGTCCTACCGCCCCCCGTCAGGAGACGAAAACGGTCATCGAGCCGCTCTTCGATTTGCTGGATCGGCAGCACCTTGACTCGAGCCGCCGCGAGCTCGATCGCGAGCGGCATCCCATCCAGCCGATGGCATACGTGCGCTACTGACTTCACGTTGTCATTCGTCAGCTCGAAGCTGGGCTGAACAAGCTGCGCCCGATCGACAAACAATCGCACCGCTTCGTAGCCTGCGACTTTGTCGATTCCGCCGCCGTTCGCGAGCTCTTCCAATGTCGGCATCAGAAAAGGCGGTACGAGCCACGTCGTCTCTCCGTACACCCTAAGAGTCTCCCGACTCGTCGCCAGTATCGTCACATCGGGACATAATCGAAGCACCGTTTCCGCCAGCTTGGCGCAAGACTCAACCACGTGCTCACAGGTATCGAGAACCAACAAGACGTTTCGTTTCTCCAAATGTGATAGCAGCAGATCGGTCGCACTTCGACCGGGATGTTCCCGAAGTCCGAGGGTCTGGGCCACTGCCTGTGACACCAATGCTGGATCGGTCAGTGAAGCGAGCTGGACGTATGCCACACCTCCCTGGTAGCGCTCCAGCACTTCGGCCGCCACCTGCAGCGCGAGCCGGGTCTTCCCACAACCGCCCGGACCGGTCAGCGTCAGCAACCGTGAGCTCGATAGCAGTCCGGTGATCTCTTCGATGACCTGCTCGCGACCGATAAAACTCGTCAGCTGCAACGGCAGGTTGTGCGGCAATGCATCGAGGGACGACAGGGGCGGAAACTCCGACGGCAGCTCGGGATGCCGGAGTTG
>JBDHIC010000127.1:0-5617 GCA_039589035.1 Gemmatimonadota bacterium
GAGCAGCGCTGCCTTCACGATGTTGCGCGAGAACGTCAACGCGGTGCTCCACACGCTGAGCCAGCGGGAGGAGCGGATCATCCGGCTGCGCTTTGGGATCGGTGATGGATGTCCACGGACGTTGGAAGAAGTCGGATCGATCTTCAACATCACCCGTGAGCGCGTACGGCAGATCGAGTCGAAGGCGCTCAAGAAGCTGCGACACCCCTCAAAATGCGGGGACCTGCTTCGTTACTATGACGAGTAGGTGAGTGACGCCGTCGTCGGGCGTTAAACTTCGGCAATCGATATCTTACTTTATGAGCGGACCCACGCGGCGGCGCAGCGGGCCTGCTCCGATCGTACGGGCCCGTAGCTCAGTGGTCAGAGCACCGGACTCATAATCCGAGGGTCGCTGGTTCAAATCCAGCCGGGCCCACTCATCATGCGATAGCGAGGGAATTCGATGCGGATGTTCATGCTTCTACTTGTCACTGGGATGGTGGTTTCGACGCTGGCCTGTGACGATGAAAACGACTCGATTACCGGCACGTACAACTTGTTCATCGTTGAGACACTAGACACGTGCGATGGCACACTGAACAACAACATCACGAGCCAGATCGTCATTAGTAGAAACGGCAATGAGTTCACCGTGGCGTTTGGTGATGATGGCGTACTGACTGGTCAGCTCGATGACGATGGATTGATCCAGGCGCAGGGACCGGTCACCGTGACGGTTGATGTTGATGGCCAATCCAACGAGGTCGACTCGTTCATGCAGATTCAGATATTGATTCGTCGGGAGACCCTCGAGTCGAACGGTCGTTTGACGTATGACGGGACACACCCCAGCTCGCCAGGTTTACAGTGCACTCAGGAGTTTGACGCCACCGGACAACGGCCGTCGCTGATCCCGCTGCTCCTGTCTCACCCGGTCGTTGACGGGTCGTAGCGCCGCGCGTACGTTCGAAATTGGACGGGTGGGTGGTTAGCTCAGTTGGTTAGAGCGCCTGCCTCACATGCAGGAGGTCGGGGGTTCGAGTCCCTCACCGCCCACCAGCAACTCACCGTCAAGCACCACTTGGTTCTTCTTGACTGCCTTATGAAGCCGTAATAGCATCAAGGCATTAGCTGGCCTGGAAAAAGGCAAACCTGGTGAAAACCGGGGACGCAAAGCTGCGGATCCTCGCTTCCTCCGCGACGGCTGACCAGCCCTACGAAGGACCGCAAGATCGCCCAGTTGCCGAAAAGGCACCGCCCATCACCTTTTGATTACTAGTTTTAGGAGGCGACGATGTCTCGTAGCCATTACGTCGCGCTGGTTACACTTCTTTTCGCGTACGTCATGCCCGCGACACTGATCGCACAGGAAGCGGAGTATGCCTCAGAAGTGGATGTCCAGATCCAGAGCGCGATGAGCGCTGGACCGACATCCGTTTCGGCGGACGCAACGATCAAAGACTGGGGAATGAACGTTCTGAGAGAAGGCACCAACGAGTGGACGTGCCTCCCGGATCGACCGGACACACCGGGGAATGACCCATGGTGCATTACGGCTGCGTGGGAGGACTTTTTGAACGCGTACGTCAACAACATCGAGCCCACGTATACGGAAATCGGCTTCGCGTACATGCTTCAGGGTGACACCCCGGTAAGCAACAGCGATCCATATGCGACCGAGCCGACGGGGCCGGAGGATTGGGTCACCGATGTTGGACCACACCTCATGGTTCTGCAGCCTGATGCTTCGCTGTTGGAGAACATCTCGACCGACCACTTGAATGGCGGACCGTGGGTGATGTGGCCCGACACTCCGTACGCCCACATCATGATCCCGCTCGAGAGCCGGGGTCGTTAGCGACCGATTACTCCCGGCCGCTGAAACGGCGAGTGCCGGCCGCTGTAAGACTCGTGTAGCAAACTGGAGCTTCGGGCAGCCAGACGGCTGCCCGAAAGCTACTTGGGGAGTCTGCTCTGTTACCCGTTGGGCAGGTCAAAGCCCATCGCGGTAGACTGAACTCATGACCACGTACAACCTCCGTAAGGCGTCTGGCAGAGCTCCAAGGACGAGGTTCTCGAGGATGCTCTGGCTCGCAGGCGTGATGTTCGCGCAGCCGCTCGGTGCACAGGATTCGCGGCCCACAGTCGTCGAGCGAGACTCGTTTCGTCTCCACTGGGTGAGCCGTGCGGTGGGCATGGAGCATTATCAGGTCGTTCGACATGGGGTCGATCTGCTCACCGAGATCGATTTCGAGTTCACGGATCGGGGGACAACCGTTCCGCTTTCCGCTGAGCTCGTCACCGCCGGCGATTACACGCCCTCGAGGTTGATCGTTGAGGGCAAGGTCGCGCGCAGGGTGGCGATCGATGTCGAAGTCGATGTCGCTGGGGGTCGAGCGCGGGTTGTCGACGGGGGCGCGGTTCGGGGGGTCGATGTACCGGGGCGGTATTTCACTATCGCCGGATATGCGCCGATCGCCGTCCAGATGATGTTGTTGCGTTACTGGGAAGCGCACGGTCGACCCGAACAGCTGAAAGTATTCCCCTCCAGTATCGTAACGATTGAGTCTCGCGGTCGGGACAGCGTGCCGGTCGGTGACCGCGATCAGTTCCTCGATCGCTACAGCATCGGCGGTCTCATCTGGGGTCACGAAATGGTGTGGGCGGACACGGCCGGGACGTTGATCGCCGCGGTTACGATCGACGGCGAGGGTGACCAATTCGAGGCGATCCGCGTCGGTTTCGAGGAAGCGCTGGATTGGTTCGTGGCACGCGCGGCAGAAGATGGGCTCGATCGGTTGGGCGAGCTGGCGCCAGGCGAACCGCTTGGCGATCGACCGCTGGCCCTAGTGGGTGGTCGGGTCATTACCGGCGTCAACGACGAGGCGATGGAGGACGCGGTCGTGCTCGTCCGTGGGGGTCGGATCGAGGCGGTCGGCAGCCGGCACGAGGTGGTCGTCGCCGCTGACGCTCGCGTGATAGAGCTCGACGAGCAGACCGTAGCGCCAGGGTTGTGGGACATGCACGCCCACTTGGCACAGGTCGAGTGGGGACCGGTCTACCTGGCGGCCGGCATCACGACCGTGCGCGACGTCGGGAACAACGTCGACTTTGTCCGCGCGATGCGCGATGCCAGCGCGTCGGGCCAGGGTCCCGCCCCGCGCATCCTCGTCGCTGGCGTCATCTTCGGAGACGAAGTCTCGACCGTGGACGAGGCGAAAACGCTGGTACGGTCCTATCACGAAGCCGGGTTCGAGCAAATCAAGATCTACAGTTTCGTCAAGCCGGATCTCGTTTCAGCCATCACCGAGCAGGCGCACGCCTTGAGGATGACCGTGACCGGCCACATCCCGCAGAACATGGATCTGTTCAGCGCGGTCGAAGCCGGCATGGATCAGGTCAATCACATCAGCTTTGTCGAAGCCGTGATGGTCCGGGACTCTGAGGCTGACGGGGACCCGGTGCCCGTCGGCCCCGAGTCACCGGAAGGCGCGCGCGTCATCGAGTGGCTGGCTGAGAGGCGCATCGTGGTCGATCCGACGATCGCGTTGTACGAATTGCATGGGCGATCCACGGACGTCTCGATCGCATCGTTCGAACCCGGTGTAGCACGGGTGGCGCCGGAGATCGCCGGGCCGCTCAACGGGATCGGGATCGCGCCCGAGGAGGCCGACGCGGCTCGAGAGGCGCTCGAACGACGGCTGGCGACAATTGAGGCGTTGCACGAAGCGGGCGTAGCGATCGTGGCCGGGACCGACATGGCGGTCCCTGGACACTCGCTCTACCGCGAGTTGGAGCTCTACGTGGAGGGGGCCGGGTTCACGCCTCTTGAGGCGCTTCGCACCGCCACGTCTGATGCGGCTGCCGCGATGGGGCTCGAGGACGAATCGGGCACGATCGAAGTGGGGAAACGGGCCGACCTGATCGTTCTGGATCGCGACCCGTTAGCAGATATCAGCAACATCCGCAGCGTGAGAACGGTTGTCTCCCGAGGTCGGATCTACGACAGCGCCGAGATGTGGCGGTTGGTGGGCTTTACGCCGTAGCCCAAGCGGGGCGATTCCAGTAGAATCCACGCCCGCAAATCTATCAGCAGCTTTCAGGAGCGTTTCATGGCTGGAACGATGTTCGAACGGTACGGGGGGTTCGCCAGTGTCAGTAAGATCGTCATGTCCCTCTACGACAAGGTGCTCGACTCCGACATCACAGGGCCCTATTTCGAAGAGGTTGACATGCGCCGGCTGATCGACCATCAGACGAAATTCGTGTCCCAGGTCATGGGCGGCCCCGCTGTCTACACGAACGAGCAACTGGAACAACTGCACGAACACCTCGACATCACGGATGACGCGTTCAAAGAGGTCATGACGTTGTTCGAAGAGACGCTCGAAGATTTCGAATTCGAGTCGGACGACATTCGATCCATCATGAGAGATCTCGAGAGCCGGAAGCCTTGGATCGTCAGCCAGGACGCATGATCGAAGACAGCGATAATCAGGGCGGGAGCCCGCTCAATCTCGACCGCTTCAACGAGATGCTGCTCGAGTCGACTGCGGTCGGCCTCGCCATTCTCGATCCCGAATCGCTGACGATCGTGTTCCACAACAAGCGGTTTGGCGAGTGGTTTGCTGACGTCGAGGACCGGTCAACCGTCTTCAGCGATCTGTTTCCCGACATCAACGTTGAGCGGCTCCACGAACGCATGGGCAAGGGACGACCGTTCACGAGCGAGACCAAAGTCCGGGTCGGGCGGCGTGAGGTGTCGATCGCCATCGTCGTGACGATGCCTACCGACGAAGACGTTTGTCATCTCATCGTCGAGTGTCAGAACATCTCCAAGATCAAAGAGCTCGAATACATGATCGAGTCGTATTCGAAGATGGTGGAGAAACAGAACCGCACCCTGAAGAGAGAGAAAGAGCGAGCCGAGAAGCTGTTGCTCAACATCATGCCGAGGAAAGTCTACGAGGAGATCGAATCGTTTGGGGTGGCGACTCCGCAGCGTTTCGACTCGGCTTCGGTCCTGATGCTCGATTTTGTCGACTTCACCGAGATGACGATCTCACAGGACCCAACAGGGCTCATCTCGGAGCTCAACGAGATCTTCAGTGCGTTTGACTTTATCGTCGAACGGCACGATTGCGAACGAATCAAGACCGTCGGTGATGCCTACGTCGCCGTGTCGGGCGTGCCAGAAGCGGTCATGGACCACGCTCAGAACATCGCCCGGGTGGCGCTGTTGTTCGTTCGGTACCTGAAGCGGCGGAATCAGCAGCACGACGAACAGTGGCGATGTCGCATCGGGATCAACACCGGCTCGTTGATCGGCTCGATGGTCGGTATCCAGAAATACGTTTACGACATCTTCGGCCCCGGCGTGAACTTGGCGGCCCGCATGGAGGCCCTCTCGGGGCCGATGGAGATCACGCTCTGTGACGACATGCACGAGCTGATCAAATCAGACTTTCATTTTACCGGTCGGGGCGAGACAGAGATCAAGGGGTTCGGCACAAAACGTATCTACACGCTCGAGGATGCCGGAGATTCGACCGGGTTGGAGCTGCCGCCATTGCCTGGCCGTACGTAGGCCTCAGGCACCGCTACCCACGACGCCAGCGATTGTACCGATTAGCCC
>JBDHIC010000128.1:0-5742 GCA_039589035.1 Gemmatimonadota bacterium
TGGAGAACGGGGGGCAGCGATGCCCCCCGTTTTTCGTAGGGTGCAGATGGGCACTTTAGAGGCCGTCGGGGTATATTTCATGCAGTGTTCTAGACTTATCATTCTCGTGGGGGCGAAAGGCTTCGACGGGGAAGGATGGGGTAGAGACAGCAGGTCGTGCAGCTCAGGTCCTCACGTTAAACGGTCCTGGGAAACTGATAGCTGCGAACGATAACTTCGCGCTGGCTGCGTAACGAAACTGCGTAGCCCGATCCGCTTCTAACCGCCGCTCACCGGTGGGGGATGGATCGTCACTTTAGTGAGCTGGCCGCGTCACGGGCCTCCTGTGACACGGCGAGACGTGGGCTTCGGTCCGCATGGGGGCTTGCCCAGCGGCTAGCGCGTCGGCGGTAGGCCGTTCGGGGACACAAATCAGCCGACTAAGCCTGTAGCGGTTTCTATTGCACCTCTCTCGGACGTGGGTTCGAATCCCACCGCCTCCACCAGAATGACGCACGGGCCGTGGACCGCGACCACGTACTGTTATCAGCCCGAAGACCGTCGGTACGTTGTGTGCGCCGTCGAGTCACCGGCCGAGGAGCCAGCACAGCAACTCTGGTTGGGCTGGGATTCATGGGAATGACGCAAGCACCGCGCGACGTCATATATTGATCGCAGATGTATCCGATCCTCTTCCGCGTTGGCGACTTCACCGTGACCTCCTACGGGGTCATGCTGGTGGTCGCTTTTATCGGCGCCGGGCTGGTTGTGGCGAAGGAGTTCAAGCGCCGCGGCTGGAACCCATCGGCGGCGCAGGACATCGTGTTGGCGGCGATGGTAGGTGGAGTGGTCGGCTCGAAGCTCTACTGGGCTGTGGCCCAGGGTGGCAAGCTGACCCAGGATCCGATCGGGACGCTGTTTAGCCGAGGCGGTTTCACATTCTACGGGGGTCTGATCGGCGGCGTTTTGGCGGTCATCGGGTGGCTGGCGTGGAAAAAGTACCCGCTTCGGCAGGCGGTCGACGCATGCGCGGTCGCCGTTCCGGTCGGGTACATGTTGGGTCGTGTGGGGTGTTTTCTTGTCGGCGACGACTACGGGTATCCAACCGATGTGGCCTGGGGCGTGGCGTTCCCCGAGGGCAGCCCCCCGACGGACGTGCCCGTGCACCCGACCCAGATCTACGAGATACTGCTCACCCTACCGATCTTTGGATTCCTGATGTGGATACGGAAGAAGAACCTCCCCGACGGGATGGTGTTCTTCTCTTTCCTGGTGTTGGCCGGCATCGAACGGTTCGGGGTGGAGTTCTTGCGGGTCAACCCAGAGGTTGCCTTGGGCTTGACAGACGCTCAATTCGTCTCACTCGGTTTGATCGCGTTTGGTTTGGTCGGGATGATTTGGGCCCGACGCACGCCCGCTCGGAGCGGGGCCAAAGCGACCGCTGCGGCTACTTCAGCCTGACCCGAAGCGTTTAGAACACCTTCAAGTTGATGTACTTCCGGGGATTCTCTTGGATGTCCGTCATCAGCGATTGGCTATCGACGACGAACTTGTCGATGCGCTCATACAATGTGGGGTCGCGAATGAGACGCGCGACGGTGCCCTCGCCCTCGTGCATCTCGGCGATCAGCTGTTCGCCCTGGCGGACGGTCTGCACCAGACGGTCATACAACTCCGGGTCGCGAACCATCTTGCCGAGCGTCCCTTCACCTTCGCGAATGCTCGTCGTGAGCGCTTGTAGGTCGGTTGTGGTTGCCACGAGCTGATCGTACAACTGCGGGTCATTGAGCAGGGCCGGGAGCGTTCCGTCACCGGTTTGAGCCTTCTCAAGAAGCGTAGCTCCGCGTTGCGAGAGGCTGAGCCACTCTTCGTACAGTTGCGGGTCATGGATGAGTCGACCGAGAGTACCTTCACCGGTGTTCACGCTGGCGATCAACTGGCGCGTGCCCTCGAGTGACCCGACCAATTCTTCCACGCCCTCAGCCGCGCGAGCGATCAATCCCTCATAGTCGATCGGCGCGTCGTTGAGGATAATATCGGCTTCTTCTAGTACTGGCTGACGCGGGTCGCCGACCTCGATATCCAAGTACTTGTCACCCAGCAGGCCAACGGTGCCGATCTTGATGCGCGACGATCGCGTCACCTTGTCCTGAACCGAGCGGTTGACGTCGAACTCGATGACCACTGCTCGATCACCGAGTGAGTCGCCGTACGCGGTCAGTAGCCTTTGATTGAGGCTATCGCGGTTTGCCGCGTCGATGAATTGAACCCCTCGAACCGATCCTACCCCGACACCCGCCAATCGCACCGGCGCGCCTTTCTGTAACCCCGACACTCCGGGCATCAGCGTGTACAGCGTGTACCTCTCGGTGAAAACACCGGCGCGACCACCAAGCGTGAAAAACGCTACCAGAAACACAGCTAGCCCGACGGTGACCAGGATACCGACTTTGAGTTCCGACCAGGTGAGAAACTGCGAGCGCTTCATGCGCCGGCCATCCGCGCATCGAGAAACGAACGCACGTCCGGATTATCGGTGGCGAGCACTTCTTCGGCGTCGCCCTCGAAGATGATGTCGCCATCCTTCAACATCGCGAAACGATCCCCAACCGCCAGCGCGGCCCCGATGTCGTGCGTTACCACGATACTCGCGACGCCTTGCTGATCGCGCAGCTTGTTGATCAGCGTGGTGATCGTTTCGGCGGTAATCGGGTCGAGACCAGTGGTCGGCTCGTCGTAGAGCACGATCCTCGGGCTCCCCATGATCGCCCTCGCTAGCGCAACGCGCTTGCGCATGCCACCCGACAGCTCAGCTGGCATCAGATTGGCAACCTTGGGTTCCAGATCGACAAACGAGAGCTTCTCCTCGACCAGACCGTCGATCTCGTCCTCGTCATGACCCTTCTCCTCGTGCAGTCGGAACGCCAGGTTATCACCCACCGTCAACGAGTCAAAGAGCGCCCCGCCCTGAAAAACCATTCCGATTTGGCGCCGCACCTGATCGAGCACTTCTTGTGAGGCGTGGCTGACGTTCACGCCGTGAACGTAAACCCTCCCCGAGTCGGGTTCGAGAAGGCCCAGAATGATGCGCAAGATCGTGCTCTTACCTTGACCCGAGCCACCCATCACGACAAGCGTTTCGCCGCGATCGACCTCGAGCCAGATGCCGCCGAGCACGGTGTTGTCGCCAAACGACAGGTGAACGTCCTCAAGATCGATCATTCGGTTGTCGGGGTCGGTTGGCCGGTCTCGGCCGGAAGTGGGACGCGGCTGCCACCGAGGATCCGGTGCCAGCTCCCGGAGATCACTTGAACTGCGCTTATTCCGACGACGAAACATCAATTCGCTTCCAATCTACTTTGGGAACGGCGTCTCAGTAACCTCATTCCCCTAGTCGACTAATGTCCAAAGATCTCGATAAACAACTTCGTGAGAAAGAAATCCGACGCTAGCACGAGCACCGACGCGACGACGACGGCTTGGGTGGTCGAGCGGCCCACGCCCTCGGTTCCGCCGGTGGTTCGCAACCCCATGTAGCAGGCCACGATCGTGATGATGAACCCGAACACGACGGGCTTGGCCAGGCCGGTGAACAGATCGCTGAAGAAGAGCCCATTCAGGGCTGCATTCCAGTACGTCGACAAGCCCTGGTTCAACGTCAGCCAGGCGATCACCTGTCCGCCGATGATGGCGATCGTATCGGTTATCACGGTAAGGACCGGCAACATTACTAGTCCAGCCTGGACGCGTGGCTTGACCAGCTTCTTGATCGGGTCGGTGCCCATCGCCTCGAGCGCGTCGATCTGTTCGCTGACACGCATCGATCCGAGCTCGGCGGCGATACCGGAGCCTACACGCCCGGCCACCATAAGCGCCGTCAGCACCGGTCCCAGCTCGCGGACCACCGACGCGCTCACGAGCTGGCCGACAAAGAGCGAAGCGCCAAAATCGGACAGCTGTACGGCTGATTGAAGTGCCAGCACCATGCCGGTGAAGATCCCGGTCAGTGAGACGATGACGAGCGATTGCACGCCGATGACGTCCATTTGGACCCAGGTATCACGCCAGTAGAACGGTGGACGGACGAAGGCCGAAACAGTGCGACCGGTGAGAATCGAGAGGTTCTGGATTTCCTCGAGCGCTGTCTTGATCGGCCGTGTGAGTGTGGCGGTCGTCACGGCATGGCAACCTACGAGCCGAGCGGGGCGAGTTGCAAGCGGGGTTGGGCGAGGGCGTCCCGGCGAATATCTTGGTCCCGATGGTCGATTCGCTCACCAACTCGGCTACCGAATCACGTGAGGACGGTCGCGGCCCGACCGAGCTCCGGTCGACGACGCTCGAGCGCAACGTCCTCGACTACGCCGAGGGGTCGTGTCTTATCAGCACTGGGAAGACGCGCATCCTCTGTGCAGCCTCGGTCGAGGATGGGGTCCCTCCCTGGCTGCGGGGTCGTGGGCAGGGTTGGGTCACCGCTGAGTACCGCATGCTGCCTCGAGCCACTCAGACGCGGAAAACCCGCGAGTCGACACGCGGTCGACTAGGTGGTCGCACCCAAGAGATCCAGCGGCTGGTGGGCCGAAGTCTCAGGAGCGTGGTCGACATGCAGGCGCTCGGCGAGCGAACGGTGTGGATCGATTGCGACGTTCTGCAAGCTGATGGTGGGACACGCACCGCGTCGATAACCGGTGCCATGGTCGCGCTCTACGATGCGCTCATGGGCGGCGACGTGATGCCCGTGCGTGAGTTTGTTGCTGCCACGTCGGTCGGTGTGGTGGGGGAGTTTCCGGTGCTGGATCTTTGTTACGGCGAGGACGTGGCCGCCGAGGTTGACCTCAATCTCGTCATGACCGAGAGCGGCCGGGTGGTCGAGATCCAGGGCACCGCCGAGGGTGAGCCGTTCGGGCTCGACGTACTCGACACCCTGGTGCAGGTCGGCGCGACAGGGATCAAGGAGTTGATTGGCCTGCAGAAGGCGGCGCTCGGCGTGTGACCCGGCTCGTCCTGGCGACCGCCAACCCCGACAAAGTCCGAGAGATCGAACCGTTGCTGATGGGAGTCGATGTAGAGCTCATGGCAGTAACGGAGATCGTGCCCGAATGGACGGTCGACGAGACGGGGGAGACGCTGGAAGAGAATGCGGAGCTCAAAGCGCGGGCGGCGGTCGTGGCCACCGGCGAGTTCGCGGTTGCCGATGACACTGGTCTCTTCGTCACTGCACTCGAGGGTGCCCCCGGCGTCCACTCCTCCAGGTTCGCGGGCGAGACGGCGACTTATCGTGATAACGTAGATTTACTGCTGGACCGGTTGCGCGACGTCGCCGAGGAACAACGTCAGGCCGAGTTTCGAACGGCAGTCGTTGTCGTTAGGCCGGACGGGATCAAACGCACCTTTGAAGGTGTCCTCCGAGGACGCATTACCGGCTCGCCACGTGGAAAAGCCGGCTTTGGCTACGACCCTGTCTTTGAGGCTTGCGAAGAAGGCCAGACTCTTGCCGAGCTGCCCCTGAGCGTCAAGAATACGATGAGCCACCGAGCTCGGGCCTTTAAAGCCTTGGCTCGATTTCTGAAGGCGAGCCCTGATTGGCTCGACATGACCGACGAGCCGGTTTGACCGATGCCTTCGTCGTGGCCCATAATGTGGGAATCCACTTGCGGTTACGGGTCTGTCTAGGAGGTCGTAGATGAACGTGCAGACGATTCTTGATCAAAAGGACACCCCGAACGTCGTTACGATCGAACCCGAGCGCGTGCTTCAGGATGCCGT
>JBDHIC010000129.1:0-8047 GCA_039589035.1 Gemmatimonadota bacterium
TCACGTTGACAAAGCCGTAGACGAGATCGCGTGGGACCTGAAGAAGATCGAGAAGGGTGGCTATCCCCACTACATGCTCAAGGAGATCTTCGAGCAGCCGGAAGCGATCATCAACTCACTGCGGGGCAGGCTCGTGACGTCCGAGGGGACAGCGATGCTGGGCGGTCTCGAAGTCATCGACGAATCGCTAGCCGAGTTTAACCGCGTCGTGCTGACAGCATGTGGCACCTCGTGGCATGCGGCGTTGGTCGGCGAGCACTACCTCGAAGAGGCGGCCCGGTTGCCGGTCGAGGTCGAGTACGCGAGCGAGTTCCGGTACCGCAATCCGGTGATCGATGAACGCACGCTGTTGTTCGCGATCAGTCAATCGGGCGAGACCGCGGATACGCTGGCAGCACTCAAGGAGGGCAAGCGCCGCGGTGCGAAGGCGATGGGGATCGTAAACGTGGTAGGCTCGATGATCCCCCGTGAGTCGGACGGCGGGATCTACATTCACGCCGGCCCGGAGATCGGTGTCGCGTCGACCAAGGCTTTCACTTGCCAGCTGACCGCGCTAATGCTGCTGACGCTCTACATCGGGCGCCGGAAGCACTTGTCGGTCGAGCGTGGCCGGGAGTTGGCGCGGGCGCTGGAGGAACTACCGGACCTCGTCCAGCAGGTGCTGGAGAGAAGCAGTGAGATCAAGGAGATCGCCACTAAGTACGCGGACGCCGTCAACTTCCTCTACCTCGGTCGCGGGCTCAACTTTCCGGTAGCGCTGGAGGGTGCACTCAAGCTCAAGGAAATCTCGTACATCCACGCCGAGGGGTACCCAGCGGCGGAGATGAAGCACGGTCCCATCGCGCTGATCGACGAGAACATGCCGTGCGTGGCGATTGCCACCAGGGACAGTGTATACCCGAAGGTGCTTTCGAACCTCGAGGAAGTGCACGCGCGCCGCGGGCGAATCCTGGCCGTCGTGACCGAGGGTGACAATGATGTAGCTCGAATCGCCGATCACGTAATCGAAGTGCCCGAGACCGACGTCATGCTGACGCCGATCCTAAACGTCGTTCCGCTTCAATTGCTGGCCTACCACATCGCAGTTCTCAGGGGCTGTGACGTCGACAAACCACGCAACCTGGCAAAGGCTGTTACGGTCGAGTAGTCAATCGCCCTCGTCGGGTGGCAACATCAAGTCTTCGAGAAAGAATCCCGCAAGCTCCGCCCGCCCCGACACGCGCGCTTTTCGATAGGCGGCCACCGCGTGCTGTCGCGCGGTGCGCTCGCTGCGACCGGTTGCGGCCGCGATCTCCTTGTGGCTGAGCCCTTTTATCAAGAGTAGCGCCACCTGGCTCTCCGACGGCGTCAGGCCCCAAGCCCGAAACTGGCGATCGATCTCTTCGCCCAGACCGTCCAAGAAACCGCGTGCCCGTCGGTGCCAGGCGTCTCGTTCGATCTTGCGTTTTTCAAGCGCCGCGCGGGTTTCGGCTAGCGTCTGAGAGGCACCCATCCATCCTCGCCAGAGGTAGATCGCGAGACTCAAGCTCACGATGATCAACAAGAGCTCGAAGGCCACGTGTAGCGAAATCCACGCTTCAGGGTTATCGAGGGCCAGATCGACGATCCCTGCGACGACGATCACGAGCAGTACCCCGGCGATCAGGGGGGGAAGCCGAGGGTGATCGAACGGATCCATGTGTGAGCGAATGACCTCCGTCATTTGTTCGATTCACGACCGTAGCAGATCAAACAAGTCGGATGCCGGATTGTGTGCTCGATACGGACGTGCCACAATCGGCTTGACACGCTAGGCAAACCGTTCGAGAGGAGGATAATGTGATGTTGCCCGACCCGCTTCACCCCGCGTTGGTTCACTTTCCGATCGTCTTCGCGGTGTTGTTGCCAGTCGTCGCTATCGCCGTCTTGTGGGCCCTACGACACGACGTCGTCCGAACCCGAGCTTGGGGACTCGTTGTGGCTCTTGCCGCCGCGCTCGTATTGGCCTCCTGGATAGCTGTACAAACCGGAGAACAGCAAGAGGAGCGAGTCGAGGAGGTCGTCGCTGAGACCGCGTTGGAAACGCACGAGGAAGCCGCTGAGTTGTTCCTGTTGCTGACCTGGACGGCGCTCGTGGCGGCCGCTGCCGGAATCGCCCCGGGAGTGGTTGGAAGTTCGGCGCGGATTGTTAGCGTAGTTCTCGCGCTGGTTGTGCTGATAGCCGGTTGGCGGGTTGGAAATTCAGGTGGTGAGCTCGTGTACCGCCACGGAGCAGCCCAAGCATACGCCCCCGACCGCGGAACGCCTAGGCTTGACCTGGGACTGGGTTGGACTGTGGACGACGATCGCGACGACTGACACGCGTGTGGGGTGGGCGCTAATGTCTCGGCGTGCGCGCCTTACTCCAGCGAGTGACGGAAGCATCGGTCGAGGTCGTCGACGACCCTGATGATACCCACGAATCCGGTCGGATCGGTCCGGGGTTGGTGGCGTTGGTCGGTTTTGCGCCAACGGAAACGCCCTCTGCACTCGATTGGATGGCGGCCAAGATCGCTAACCTCCGCGTATTCTCCGGTGATGGCGGCGAGATGGATAGGTCGCTTCGGGATACCGGAGACGGCTTACTGGTAGTGAGTCAGTTCACGTTGTACGCCGACACCCGGAAGGGGCGTCGCCCGGACTTTACAGGCGCTGCGTCGTACGACGAGGCCCAAGCGCTGTACCAGCGTTTCTGTGAGCAGTGTGAGAGGGAGCTCCCGGGGCGCGTTGCGACCGGTCAGTTTGGTGCCCGAATGCGGGTTCGACTGGTCAATGACGGACCTGTGACACTATGGCTGGAGCGTTGACGGAAACGGGTCAACTCACCACGCCACCGCTGGTCTTGGCTTCGTCCAGTCCGCGTCGTAAGAGGATCCTGGAAACGATCGGGTTACAGTTCGAGGTCGTGGCGGCGCTCTCGGAAGCTGAGCGGCCGTGGCGACCCGGCCAAGACCCGATCGCGTTCGCCGAGCACACCGCGCGCGCTAAGCGCGACCAGGTTGCGGCAACCCGACCGGACGCTCTGGTCATTGCCGCTGACACGGTAGTTATTCTCGAAGGTGTCGTGCTCGAGAAACCGGCGGATGAGGACGACGCGCGAGCGATGCTGGCCCGCTTGGCTGGCCGCGACCATGTGGTATGCACCGGCGTCGCGGTGGTGGCGCCATCGGGCGAAACGGTCAGCGGTACAGAGATAACCGGAGTTCAGTTTCGCGATCTCGACGGCGAAGAAATCGCTGACTACGTAGCCACTGGTGAACCGTTGGACAAGGCCGGCGCATATGGGATCCAGGGGTTCGGAGCTGCGCTGGTGAGGCAGGTAAACGGTTGCTACTTTAATGTGATGGGGCTACCGGTAGCCCGGTTGTTGGACCTCCTCGAGGAGGTCGGCTGGGAGTACCGAGCGCCCGGGTTGCTGCGTCCGGTAGGCGCGCCCACCCGCTCACGCTGATCTTTTATTCAATCCAGGAAGCGAATCATGCCGGTGGAGACAATCGCCTGGGAGGGAAGCCACGTCCGGATGATCGACCAAACCCTCTTGCCTGTCGAGAAAGTCGAAATCGAGATCCGGACTGTCTCCGAGATGGTCGAGGCGATACAGAACTTGAGAATCCGTGGTGCCCCGGCGCTGGGGATTGCCGGAGCGCTCGGACTGGTAGCAGCGTTGGCACCCCACCGGGATGATCCTCCGAAGACGTTTCGCGAACGATTCGATGAGTACGCCGGCACATTGGAAGTCGCGCGTCCCACGGCGGTCAATCTGAAATGGGCAATCGACCGGATGCGCCGAGTGGCCGGTCAGCACAGGGGAATGGCTACGCAGGCCTTGTGGGAGCGTCTCGAGCAGGAGGCGCTGGAGATCCTCGATGAGGATCGTGAGATGTGTCGCAAGATCGGTGAGTCTGCGCAGCAGGTGATCCTCCAGAGCGCGGGCATTCTGACGCACTGTAACGCCGGCGGTCTGGCGACCTCGGGATACGGTACTGCGCTGGCATGTGCCTACGTCGCTCACGAGCAAGGGAAGAACGTCCGGGTTTTCGCCGATGAGACGCGGCCACTGCTGCAAGGGAGTCGCCTTACGACCTGGGAGTTGATGGAGAGCGGGGTCGATGTGACGCTGATCTGCGATGATATGACGGCGGCGACGATGGCCAAGGGAGACATCGATATGGTAATCGTTGGCGCCGATCGGATAGCCGCGAACGGCGACACCGCCAATAAGATCGGCACCTACGGGGTGGCGATCCTGGCGAAAGAGCATGGGATCCCCTTTTATGTGGCAGCCCCGAGAACGACGTTTGACTTCGATACTCCAACGGGTGCCGAGATTCCGATCGAAGAGCGGGCTTCCGAGGAGGTGACGCACGGGTTTGGCGCCATGACGGCGCCCGCAGGCGTGAAGGTCTACAGCCCGGCGTTTGATGTGACGCCCGCCAAGTACGTAGCCGGCTTCTTTACCGATGCCGGGTTTCTCGAGCCGCCCTACGAGACATCGCTGAACGCACTCCGATCTTGACTGAATACTAGGAGTTTTGTAAATTAAAAAGTTATATTCATATGCATTCGCGCTTCCCTGCCGGATCTCCGGCGGGGGTTGGAGAAGCCATGAGCACACATGTCGTAACACCTGATCAGATCACGCGGCAGTGGTACCTGGTGGATGCCGAGGATCAGACACTCGGTCGGCTCGCAAGCCGTGTGGCGCAGATCCTCCGTGGCAAGCACAAGCCGATATACACTCCGCACCTCGACACCGGCGACCACGTGGTGGTAATCAACGCCGAGAAGGTTGCGCTGACCGGTCGAAAGATGGATCAGAAGATGTACTATCGGCATTCGGGATACCCGGGAGGATTGAAGGAAGAGCCGATCAAACGGGTTTTGACGCGGCACCCCGAACGTGTGATCGAGGACGCTGTCCGAGGCATGTTGCCAAAGGGCAAGCTCGGACGGGCGATGTATAAGAAGCTGCGCGTCTATGCCGGTTCAGATCATCGTCATGCAGCTCAGCAACCGGTGGCTATTGACCTCGATAAATGGCCACCACAGACGCAGATCACAGGCGGATAAAGATGGTAAAGCAATCAGTCGGTGTGGGTCGAAGGAAGACAGCCGTCGCGCGCGTTTATCTGCGACCAGGTAAGGGAGGGTGGCAAATCAACGGGCGTACGCTTGACACTTACTTCCCGCGGCCGCTTCATGCGCAACGGTGCCGCGAGCCTCTCGAGGTCGGCAAGGCAGAAGACAGTTTTGATATCGTCGTCAACGTACGCGGCGGTGGGCCTACGGGTCAGGCCGAGGCAATCCAGCTGGGTCTCGCTCGCGCGCTCGTGATCTCGGATGAAGAACTCAGAGGTCCGCTGAAAGCGGCGGGATTGTTGACGCGAGATCCGCGCATGGTGGAGCGGAAGAAGTACGGTCGCCCGAAAGCGCGGCCCGAAAGCGCGGAAACGGTTCCAGTTCTCGAAGCGGTAGTTGTGCGGGAGCGGCGGGTTTTCTCGCCCTAGCAGGGTTGGTTTCGCCGTTACCCCGCCAGGCGAGAAAACCGCCGCATCAGCGCGTCTACACGGTTCGAGGAATGAGGTACAAAACCACACACCGGGCGAGGGGTCCGAGGGGTGTTCGGCGGCAGCCGGATAAACGGACCCTGATGAACCCGGTGGAGGGATAACCCGAACAGGAGGTATACCCACCCATGGCGGTCCCCACAGAGTTGCGTGTGCTACTCGAGGCGGGGGTTCACTTCGGCCACCAGACGCGTCGCGTCGTTGGAACCCCAAGATGAGAAAATTCATCTTCGCCGAACGGAATGGCATCTACATCATTGATCTCAACAAGACCCTGCGGCAGCTCAATCGCGCCAAGGAGTTGTCGGCGGAATTGGTTGGCCAGGGTAAGAAGATCTTGTTCGTCTGTACCAAGCGTCAGCTCAAACACATCGTACGAGAAGAGGCTGAGCGAAGCGGACAGTTCTATGTAACTAACCGCTGGCTTGGAGGAACCCTCACGAACTTTAGGACGATCAAGAAGAATCTAAAGCGGTTGAAAGACATCGAACGACAGCGGGAAGATGGCACATTCGATCTCTTGCCGAAGAAAGAAGTGATTTCGATCGAGCGGGAATACGACAAGCTGCACCGCAATCTCGGTGGAATCGCCGACATGGAAGAGCTGCCGGGAGCGGTGTTTGTCGTCGATGCAAAGAAGGAACGCATCGCGGTGAACGAAGCAAACAAACTCGGCCTGCCGTTGATGGCAATCGTCGATACGAATGCCGATCCCGATCAGGTGACGATCCCGATCGCTGGTAATGACGACGCCATTAAATCGGTTCGGCTCATCACCGGACAGATTGCCGACGCGATCATTGATGCTCAACAGCGACTGGTCAAGGAAGAGGAGGTCGAACAGCAGGCGGAGGCTCCGCCGGAGAAGAAGGAGGAGCCGACGACGCCACCACCGATCAAGCATCCAGCGCGCCCGCGGGCGCGACTACCAGTCGAGGGAGAGAACACTCCGTCGAAGAGTGAATAAACATACGAAGAGGTGATTATGGCTACGGTTACGGCGTCACAGGTACAAGAACTCCGGCATCGAACCGGGGTTGGAATGATGGATTGCAAGAAGGCGCTCGAGGAATCCGGCGGTGATCTGGAACAAGCCATCGATCTGTTGCGAACTCGCGGGCAGGCGAAGGCGGCCACCAAAGCGGCCCGCACGGCAGATGAAGGGTTGGTCGGGTCATACGTCCACTTGGGTGGAAAGATCGGCGTGCTGATCGAGGTGAATTGCGAAACCGATTTCGTGGCCAAGACCGATGACTTTCAGGATCTGGTGCGATCACTGGCGATGCAAGTTGCGGCCGCGAGGCCGCTGGCCGTGGACCGCGAAAGTCTTGACCCCGAAGTGGTCGAGCGAGAGGCGGCGATTTACCGTCAGCAGGCAAAGGAATCGGGCAAGCCAGCTGATATCGTGGAGAAGATCGCGACTGGGCGGCTCGAGAAGTGGTACGCGGAGATCTGCTTGCTCGAGCAGGCTTTCGTCAAGGACCCGGATCGAAAGGTGTCGGATGTCATCACGGAGGCGATCCAGCGGCTCGGAGAGAACATCGTTGTGCGACGGTTCACGCGTTACGAGATCGGCGTCTAGGCGCAAGTTCGAGTGAGCCCACTGCGCTATCGACGGATCGTTCTGAAGCTCTCAGGCGAGGTGTTGGCCGGCGAGCGCGGGTTTGGGATCAACCCGCCCGTCCTCGATGCGTTGAGCGATGAAATTCTGGCGATCTGCGGGACGGGCGTCGAGCTCGGGCTGGTGGTGGGAGGCGGAAACATCCTCCGCGGAGCGACGGCGAGTGAGCAAGGCACCGATCGTGTCGCTGCCGATTACATGGGGATGCTGTCAACGGTAATCAACGCTATGGCGCTGCAGGATCAGCTCGAGCGCAGGGGGTTAGAAACCCGACTGTTAACGGCGATCCGAATGGACCAGGTCGCCGAGCCATACATCCGGCGCCGGGCGGTTCGACACCTGGAACGGGGCCGGGTGATTCTCCTGGCCGGCGGGACTGGCAATCCTTACTTCAGCACCGATACAACGGCGGTTCTGAGGGCCATCGAGATCGGAGCGGAGGCGATTATCAAGGCCACCAAGGTCGATGGCATCTACACGGCCGACCCAAGTGAGGATCCAGACGCCGAGCTTATCGAGCAGATCTCCTACCGGGAGGTTCTCGAGCAGGATCTGCGTGTCATGGACAGCACCGCAGTCACCATGGCCAAAGAGAACAACTTGCCAATCTTGGTGTTCAACATCCATCGAGCCGGGGCCGTACAGGGCATTCTCGCAGGCGAACGCATCGGTTCGATCGTCGAGGGATAGCTATGAACAAGACAGAAATCAAAGACGTCAGCGCTCACATGGACAAATCCGTGCAGGCGATTCGAAACGAGTTGGCGACAGTGCGCACTGGAAAGGCGGCACCGAGCCTGCTCGATCTCGTCAAAGTCGATGCATACGGGCAGCAGATGCC
>JBDHIC010000130.1:0-8890 GCA_039589035.1 Gemmatimonadota bacterium
AACACGACCACCATGCGTCGCGAGCTTGGAGTTCGGACCCGATCGACTATCGGTGCCGTCGTATCGACCACCGCGATACGATACGTCTTCTCGTGCAACCGACTCTCGATCGACAGCTCAAACGTGTCGCGGGCGCCAGGTTCTTCGGTCTCCTGCCAACCTTCGGGTCGCACCATTTCTTCCCAAGCGGTGGCTACGTAACGACCGTACTCAACCGCCTCGATCTCGATTTGTCCTTGCGAGTCTGCCTCCCACGTGTACCCCAGTCCCGACTCCTCGTTCTCGAGACGGTACTGCGCACCAGAGCCCGGCAAGGTGTCCTTCACGATCGTAACGCGGACCAGCGAAAGCGTGATCGGCTCCTCCCCGCCGACCGAAAAGAGGATCGTCTTCGGCGTCACGGTGGCGTTCCGATCCCTGTCCTCGAGACCCGGCAAGATCGTCACCGAATACGTCACTCCATCGAGCAGCGCCTCCTGTGAAGTCAGCGTGACCTTGTTGTCATTGAGCTCGGCTTCGAATTCGGGGACGTCCGGATTGATGAGTATGAAGTCGCCGATCTGGTCGGCCAGTCGCTCATCGATAATCTCATCGAACTCGAGGATGATCGGTTGATTGGGCTCAGCGTTGACCGCGCGCTCGGCTGGATCGGATGCGATCAGGACTGGTGGCACCTTATCCTCAGGACCACCCGGCGGGAATCCCTCACTGGCGCAAGCCAACCCGATCGTCAAGATCGCTACGCCAACGACGATGCAAGGTCGCACTGCCCAGATTCCAGCTACCGCGGCGAAAGCGCTTCGAGGAGCTCGTCCAACCGATCGAGCGCCTGCTCGAGGTCGGCGGCTTTTTCGCGCTCGCGGGCGACTACCTGCTCCGGCGCCTTGGCCACGAATTCGGCGTTATCCAACTTGTGCTGAACAGCGGCAAGCTGCCTCTGCTTGCGATCGCTCTCCGCGATCAGTCGTTCGCGCTCGCGTTCGATGTCTATCAGGTCGGCCAGACGAACGGCGACCTCTATCCCACCACGAACGACTCGCGAAACAAAACCGTTCTCGGAGGGCGCCTCGGCCACGACCCGCGCCTCGCTGGCCCCAGCCAGTCGGGCGACATCAGCGGCGTGTCGATCGAGCGCTGCGCGATCTTCCCCATCCTCAACCACGATCACCAGCGGCGCCTTATGGCTCGGTGCGACCTCGTACCCAGATCTCAGATTGCGCGCCGCTACGATTACTTCTCTGAGCAGTCCCACCCGCGCGGCTTCCAGCCCAAAGTTCCACTCCTGCGGCTCGGGCCAGGCTGCGATCATGATCGATTCACCGGACCGCATCGTCGCCGGCAGCCGCTGCCACAACTCCTCGGTTACAAACGGCATGATCGGGTGCAGCAATCGCAATCCGCGCTCGAGAACACCGAGCAGCACATTGCGCACCGTGTCACCGTCGGGGCCGTCGAGGTCGGTCTTTGACCACTCGATGGCCCAATCACAGTAGTCGTGCCACAGAAAATCGCGCAGCGCATTCGATGCCTCGTCGAGTCGGAAAGCCTCGAGATGTCCGTCGACAGCGACGATCGTCTCGTCGAGTCGCTCTAGCAGCCACCGTTCGCGATCGCCGAGGGACTTCGGGTCGATCGCTTCGATCGGTTGCGGCTCGAACCCTTCCGGCGTGTTCAGGAACACAAACCGAGCTGCGTTCCAGAGTTTGTTGGCGAAGTTCCGCCCGACCTTGAAGTCATCGGTCGCCAGCTTCAGGTCGACGCCGGTGGGGACGAGTGTCACCAGCGTGTAACGCAGGGCGTCGGTGCCAAACTGATCGATCATCTCTCGCGGATCGATGCCGTTGCCCAGAGATTTCGCCATCCGGCGTCCGATTTCATCCCGCACGGTGCCGTTGATCACCACGTCGCTAAACGGAGATCGCTCGGTGCAGTAATACCCAGCCATGACCATCCGAGCGACCCAGAAGAACAGAATCTCCGACGCCGTGACCAGGATCTGGGTCGGGTAGAACGTTTCCAGGTCCTCGGTCTCGTCGGGCCAGCCGAGCGTCGAGAACGGCCACAGCCATGACGAGAACCACGTATCGAGAACGTCGGGGTCCTGGGTCAGGTCACGATCGTCACAGTCAGGGCACCGTTCAGGGTCTTCGCGGGCCGCGAACTGGTGCCC
This sequence comes from Gemmatimonadota bacterium, assembly GCA_039589035.1. Classification (GTDB taxonomy): domain Bacteria; phylum Gemmatimonadota; class Gemmatimonadetes; order JACCXV01; family JAHWKZ01; genus CAMYLR01. The sequence goes on from JBDHIC010000130.1 coordinate 2,171, forward strand.
GTTTGCACACGTCCAGACGGGGATCCGGTGACCCCACCAGATCTGCCGCGAGATACACCAGTCGCGCACATTCTCGAGCCAGTGCTCATACGTCTTGCCCCAAGTAGAGGGCGAGAACCCGAGCTCGCCGGCGCGATACGCGTCCAATGCCGGTTTAGCCAGCGGCCCCATCCGCACAAACCACTGATCGGACAAATAGGGTTCGACCACGGTATCGCACCGATAACAGTGACCGACCGCGTGTTGGTGGTCCTCGATCTTTTCGAGCAATCCCTCCGCCTCCAACGCCTCGACGATTTGGCGCCGGGCCTCGAACCGATCGAGACCTTCGAACCGTCCGGCGTGCTCGTTCATGCTCGCGTCGGGGTTCAGAACGTTGACCCGCGCCAAGTCGTGCCGATCGCCGATCCAGAAGTCGTTGGGGTCATGAGCGGGCGTGACTTTGACCGCGCCCGTGCCGAACTCGGGATCGACGAAATCGTCGGCGATAATCGGCAGCTCGCGTCCGACCAGCGGCAGGATAGCCACCTTACCGACCAACTGACCATGGCGATCATCCGCGGGATGAACCGCGACTCCGGTGTCGCCGAGCATTGTCTCGGGGCGCGTAGTGGCGACCAGGATGTGCTCGTCCGAGCCCGCCAACGGATAGCGGATCGTGTACAGCTTCCCCGGCTGGTCGCGTTTCGGTGCCTCTTCGTCCGAGAGCGCTGTTTTGCACCGCGGGCACCAGTTAACAATGTACTTGCCACGGTAGATCAGGTCGTCCTCGTGCAAGCGGACGAACACCTCGCGAACTGCTCGCGACAGTCCGTCGTCCATGGTGAACGCGACTCGTTCCCAGTCACACGAGATGCCGAGTCGCATGAGTTGATCGTGGATCTCACCACCGTACTTCTCTTTCCATTCCCAGACCCGGTCGACAAACGCCTCCCTTCCGAGATCGTTACGCGTCTTGCCTTCGGCGGCGAGCTCGCGCTCGACGACATTCTGAGTAGCGATTCCGGCGTGGTCAGTACCTGGCAAGTAGAGCGCGCGCCTACCCTTCATGCGCTGATGGCGAATCAATACGTCTTGGATCGTATTGTTGAGCGCGTGTCCCATGTGCAACACGCCGGTCACGTTGGGCGGTGGGATTACGATCGTGTACGGCTCGGGTCCATCCCCAGCGGACGGATGGAAGTAGCCACGCTGGCGCCACTCGGCGTACCGAGGCGTTTCCAGCGTTGATGGGTCGTACCGTTTGGGGAGCGCGTGCTCGACCATGAGTGTGCGGGCCAGGTTTTGAAGACTTGGGTTCGGCCGAAAGACTTCTAAGCTACCGGGCGCCCCCGCGTGACGCTAACGCGATCGTCCAATCGGTTAACAGCAGGATAGCGGCCAGAACGAGCGGCCAGGGGGTGGCTCCTAATCGGACTGTGCGCAAAGCGCCTCCGCTCGCTCGGGTGGCGGCCGCCAAGCTGGCCGTGTCGGCTGCCGTCCAGGCGAGGTCCGGAACCCATGGCTCGACGACAAAGGGCTCGCTGACCCGCCACCCGTCAGCCGCTGCCTCGGCGACGAGGCGATAAGTGCCCGGCTCGAATGGCCCAACGGCGATCTCCCGCGATTCGGCTTGGGCGGCCAGAAGACCGCTCGCGACGGGCGTCGGCGACTCGCGTTTGGCCTCGGCCGCGCGCTCCACTCGCCACGTGACCTCGCCCACCACATCACCCGCCAACCGCGCAACGAGAAGCTCGCCGACCGACAACCGCGAACCAACCGGCATGCGCAATCCCAACCGTCGCGCCGGCGTCGCCGCGGCCAACCAGTGGCCCAAAGCCTGAGTCCACTGGGTCCAGAACTCGACCGCGCGCGCGTCACCTGCTTGACCCGTGACCAGCGACCATCGGTAGTATCCAACCCCAAGCAGTGCCGCCAGCCGAGTCGTGCCGCGCTCTACCACCCACGCTGCAGGTCTTCCGGCGAGTTCGAGTAGCACGGTTGCGCCAGCCGGCGGGTCGGGCGGACGCACGACCAACGACTCGAGCTGCGGCCACGCGGGGCTGCCGTCGGGCCCGCTGACCCCCGCTGCACCGTGCGCGGTGAGCCACGCCGTGCCATCGACGGTCAGCTTCGGGATGCCGCTGGTCTTGCTGTCCCTCGGAACGATCACCTGGGTGCCAACCAGCCGACCTCCGTGCTCACCCGGTGCCCACAGTAGACCCCGTCCACCGGCGTTGGCGAATCGCTCGACCCAGCGCTCGCCGGTGGGGCCCAGCGCCGCTGGATCGCCAAACAGGTAAGCGACCCCATATCGAGCGATCGGCAACGACGACCAATCAGCATCGCTTCCCTCTTCGTCAATGCGGTACAGACCACCCCGCTGATCGACCCAAAACGCGTCTACACCTTCCGTGTGCAGCGCACGCGCGGCGCGTATGAACGGCGCCAGATCCCAACCAGAGACGAGGCCCACCACGAGTGCCCGGTCCGCGCGGTCGGTGGAGCGCCACAGCGCGGCCCGTCGATCATTCTCGGAAACCGGGTCTTGAACTACCGTCACGACCGCTTCAACGCGCACGATACCGGGAGATCGAGTCGGCAACGGGACGCGGGCGACAAGCCGCTCGCCAGCGTCGAGCGGAGGCACCGTGCGCTTCCCAACCGGGCGATCATCGACGCTGATCTCGAGCGTGCCCTGGGCGTCGATCGCTCGCCCCCCGACCGCAGCCACCTCGGCTACGGCCGTCGCGCCACCGCCGCGATCCGTCTCGACGCGCAGCGCCACCAAAGCGACATCGGGAATCGCCAGCGGTTGCGGCGACCAACCGTAGACCGGCACGGTTGTCGGTTCAGCCGATCGACCGCCCGCAGCGCGACCGTCCGACAGCACGACGATCGCATCCGGCAACTCGCTCGCAGCGGCTTCGATCGCTGCTCCGATATCGGTCGTCGTCCCGCCAAACGAGTCGACGTTCACGTCCCAACCGGTCGCCCAGGTCGTGAAACCAGATCCCGTGAGCCACTCGCGTGCGGCGTCGGCGCGAGTGACCCCGTCCGGCCCAGCGACGTCCATGCTCCGTGATCGATCGATCAACACGGTCAGCGTTCCCTGATCCTCATCCACGGCCCGCTGACATCCGACGTCGAGTAGCGTCAGCAACAGCAGCGCAGCCGCCGTCACCCTCAAGAGACCGCGGACCACACCGTCGCGACCCGGCGGCGACAACACCAACCAGGCCACCACGGCGATGGCACCGACCGCCAGTGCCATCATTGGCGGCGGGCCCCAGCTCAATCCGTTCACGTTGATTCGACGCCCAGGTAGGCGGCGGGGACCCCCCAATCCTCCCAATGGGCACGCAGGTGACGAGCCAACAGCGTCGGTCGAAACCGCGTTTCTACGAACGCCTCGCGATTAAGCCAAGCCACGTCGACCAAAGTTGGAGAGTCAACAGTCTCGGGATCGATACCGAGTTGGGGACGACCACCGAAGCGAGTGACGGCAAACGTGCAGTCCACGACGTGCCGGCTGGCGGAACGAAACTCGCTGAGCGCCCAGAGATGGCCTTCCTCGACAACGAGCCCGGTCTCTTCGTCGAACTCGCGCACGAGCGCATCCCACATCGACTCATCCGACTCCAGGTGGCCACCCGGCAGCACCCAGTACTCTGCGTTGTCCTTCCGGTGCAGCGCGCACAGCAGCGCGTTTTCGCAAAAGCACGCGCCCTGGACTCGCACTTCGATCGCGGGTCGCGTCATGCTATGCCCCGTTCTCGTGCGTCAGCGCAAAAGCCAGGCTCTCGAGCTCGATCTCCAAGTTGACGTTGCGTAGCGTGATTCCGGGCGGAACCTGGAGTCGTGTCGGGGCGAAGTTCAGGATCGCCTCTACGCCGGATTCGATCAAGCGATCCGCAACTTGTTGAGCGCTAACCGCCGGTGTGACGATGATCCCCATCTCGACCTGGGAAGCGCGGGCCACACGGTCCATCGATTCGACATCCTCAACGGCTAGTCGGCCCCAGCGTTGGCCGATCTTGTCTGGGTCGTTGTCGAAAACCGCGACGACATCAAAGCCCTGCCCGCGAAAGCCATCATAGAAGAACAGCGCCGCACCTAGCTTACCCGCACCAATGAGGCCCACCCGCCAGCGGCGACCCAACCCGAGGATCTCTGTCACCCGTTCCCGGAGTTCCGAAACCGGGTACCCGAGGCCGCGCTTGCCAAACGATCCAAAGTGAGAGAGGTCTTTCCGAACCTGCGCTGGCGTCACGCCACCGCGCTCGGCGAGATCGCCGCTCGAAACGGTCGTCTTCCCAGCGAGCTCAAACGCGTCGAGAACGCGCAAGTAGAGACTCAGTCGACGAACGGCGGACTCAGAGATCTTGGCGGGGCGCATGTTGCATTCGGTCTGGAAGGCGTTCGTTTGTGATTGATTTCACAAGCAAAGTCAGTATACGAGCCGTCGCCAGAGCGGGTCAAGCGGCTTATCGTTCGGTTCGCCTCGGATCGGGAGCTCACACGTGCCGTCGGTTCAAAGGAGTACCAACCGCTTGCTGGACAGATTTGGCCTCGACCGGCCTGAGCTGAAGGCTTGGGCCTTCTACGACTGGGCCAACTCGGCGTTCTTTCTCACGGTCGTGACCATCTTCCCGATTTTCTTCCTCGACGTCGCGGCCGATGGACTGCCACCTGCGGTCGGTGCCGAGCGGTTCTCGTGGGCCACCTCGCTGGCGTTGATGGCTGTCGCGCTGGCGGCTCCCGTCCTTGGCGCGATGGCCGACTACGGCGGTTTCAAGAAGCGCTTCCTGGGGTCCTTTTTGGCCCTCGGCGCGACCGCCACCGCATGCATGTTCTTCATCCACCAGGGTCAGTGGTTGTTCGCGGTGGTGCTGTTCGGGCTGGCCAACATCGGCGTACAGGGCAGCGTCGTCTTCTACGACTCGTTGCTGCCACACGTCGCGCGGCCCGACGAGGTCGATCGGGTGTCCGCAGCCGGTTTCGCGCTCGGCTACTTGGGCAGTGCGATGCTGCTCGCACTCCAGATGGTGTGGATCCTCAAGCCAGCCTGGTTCGGGCTACCAACCGGCGCCGGGATAACGCTGGACCAAGCATCGCTGCCGACGCGGCTGGCGTTTGTCTCGGTGGCGGTGTGGTGGGTCGGATTCGCGATCCCGCTCTTTCGCCGCGTGCCGGAGCCCGTGCCACAGCTGGAGCCGGACGAGCGACCAGGTCAGAACCCGCTTGCGGTCGCGATTCAACGGCTTCGGGAAACATTCAAAGAGTTGCGCACCTATCGCCACGCGTTCTTGATGCTGGTCGCGTTCCTGGTCTACAACGACGGCATCGGGACGATCGTCCGCATGGCCACGTTGTTTGGCATGGAGATCGGGATCGGCCGAGGCGTGCTGATCGGCGCCATCCTTCTGGTCCAGGTGATCGGCGTCCCGTTTGCGCTGCTGTTCGGACGGTTGGCCGGCTGGATCGGGCCCAAGCGAGCAATCCTGATCGGGTTGTCGATCTATGTCGGGGTCGCGTCGTTCGCGTACTTCATCGACTCGGCGATCGAGTTCTTTGCGCTCGCGATCTTTGTTGGGATGGTCCAGGGCGGGTGCCAAGCGCTGAGCCGATCGCTGTTCGCGAGCATGATTCCGCGCCACAAGTCGTCCGAGTTTTTTGGCTTCTACGGGGTTCTCGAGAAGTTCGCGGGCGTGCTCGGGCCGGCGATCTTCGCCATGACGATCCGGTTGACGGGATCCAGCCGGCACGCCATCCTGTCGGTGATCCTCTTCTTCGTGATCGGCGCGCTGCTGCTCAGCCGGGTCGACGTCGAGGCCGGACGAACCGCCGCACGACGCGCCGATCAGGGTCTTCCGCCCGCACACTGAACCGGGTTTTCCACAGTTGTCCACAAGCCCCCCACGGCTCGGTCCCGATCGACACAACAGTTCGCGACCCGGGCCGGGCGTCCACTCGCAGAAACAGCGCCACCATTCCTAGTGTCACCGGCACATCGCTCTCTCCCAGAACGACTTCCGCGTCTAGACCTCGAACCGAACGTTAGGAGAGCGGGGCTATCTCGATAAAGGCCAACCGCCTCGGCCCGCGCGGTGGAGCCACCCAACGGCCGCTCGCTTACCCCCCGATGTGGAAAACGGCGTGCCTCGCTCGAACCATAATTCAGTCCGCCGAGAGACCTTCGATCTCGGCCAGCGATCGCTCGAGCGCCAGCCACTCCTCGATATCGAGGGTCTCGGGGCGGCGAGACAGATCGATCCGGGTGGCGTCCGCCACGGCAGCTACCTGGCCCGCGTTGAGCTTCCACGGCGGTGCCGTTCGCAGGCTCTTCTGGAGCTGTTTGCGGCGTCGTGCAAAAAGCTCCCGCACGAGCGATCGAATCCGTTGAAGACCAGCCGGATCGAGTCCCCAACGGTCATGCGGGGTCAACCGGATGACGGTCGATTCAATGCTCGGTGCAGGCCGGAACGCACCCGCGCGGACGTGGAACAGGGCCTCGGCGTCGACGACCAGCTTCACTCCTACCGTCAATGCGCCGTTTCGCTTCGAACCCGGCTCCGCCACCAAACGCTCCGCGACCTCACGCTGGACCATCAACACCAGTTCCGCGATCCCCGCGCTCTGTACTTGATCGAGCAGGTGAAACACGATCGGTGACGTGATCGCGTAAGGCACGTTCCCGATCACGTACCAGGTGCCGTCGGTGGCCGGTTCGAGCCGATA
>JBDHIC010000131.1:0-5387 GCA_039589035.1 Gemmatimonadota bacterium
GCCGCTGGCGAGAATCGTCGATTATGCCGCCGCCGGCACTGAACCCGAGATGCTCTTTTATGCGCCGATCTTCGCGGTGAGAAAACTCATGGAGAAGACCGGCCGCTCGATCGATGACTACGAGTTGATCGAGGCGAACGAAGCCTTCGCGGTGCAGGCGCTGGCGGATGGTCAGGAGCTCGGTTGGGATTGGGAGCGAGTCAACGTCCACGGCGGTGCCGTGGCGCTCGGCCATCCGATCGGGGCGAGCGGCGCTCGGGTCCTGACGACGCTCATTTATGCGTTGAGGGAGAGAGGCCTAACACGCGGTCTGGCAACACTTTGCCTTGGCGGCGGGAATGCCGTTGCGATGGAGATCGAGCGGTTGTGACGATCGAAAACGTCGCCGTCATCGGTGCCGGTACGATGGGTAACGGCATCGGCCACGTGTTCGCTCAGCACGGTCACGACGTGGTGCTGATCGACAGCGATCCGGTGGCGCTGGGTCATGGCATCGAGACGATCGGACGCAACTTCGACCGCCAGATCAAGAAGGAGAAGCTGACCGAGGAGGACAAGAACGCCGCCCTCGATCGGATCAGGTCTAGTACAGATCTCGAGTCGGCCCACGGCGTGGATCTCGTTGTCGAGGCGATCGTCGAAGACGAGGAGATAAAGATCGATGTTTTTCGGACGCTCGACGCGATCGTAAAGCCCGGCGCGATCCTGGCCAGCAACACCTCTTCCATCTCGATCACCCAACTTGCGGCCGCCACGTCGCGGCCCGATCAGGTGATCGGCATGCACTTCATGAACCCGGTACCGGTCATGAAGCTGGTCGAGGTTATCCGCGGTCTCGAAACGTCTGCGGCGACGCACGACACAGTCGTGACGCTAGCCGAGTCGCTGGGGAAGGTCCCAGTGACCGTCGAGGATTACCCCGGCTTCGTTTCCAATCGTGTCCTCATGCCGATGATCAATGAGGCGATCTTCTGCGTGATGGAGGGAGTCGCCGAGCCGGAAGCGATCGACACCGTGATGAAGCTGGGGATGGGGCACCCGATGGGGCCGCTGACGCTGGCTGACTTTATCGGGCTCGACGTGTGTTTGGCGATTCTCGACGTCCTGCACGACGGTCTTGGGGATCCCAAGTACCGCGCCTGCCCGCTTCTGAAACGGATGGTTGCGGCTGGCCAGTTGGGTCGGAAAACTGGCCGCGGCTTCTTCGAGTACGGGGGTACTGAATGAACACTGCGCACCCAGTCGTTCATCGCGGAGTCTCCTCTCTGCTCGCCGGCGCTTCACTTAGTCGAGCCTCCTCGGAGCAGCGCTCCTGTGGGGTCTCGACTCGCTCCCGCGCAAACGGCTCGCTGAGAGGAGACTCCGCGATCCCTGAGGGCGGCCCACAGTGGTAACGCAGCTCCGCCAACTCAACGACATCCAACAGGAAGTCGTCCGCACAGCAAGAGAGTTCGCGGAGCAGGAGCTGGCTCCTCACGTCACAGAGTGGGACCGGACCGGCCACTTTCCGCGCGACGCAGTTGACGCGCTCGGCGAGCTCGGCTTCTTGGGCATGCTCATGCCGGAGGAATGGGGGGGAAGCGGACTCGACACCGTGACCTACCTCCTTGCGCTCGAGGAGATCGCCAAAGTCGACCCATCGCTGGCGGTCTCGATGAGCGTTCACAACTCGCTCCCGAGCCAGATGTTGCTGACGTATGGGACGGATGAGCTCAAAGAGCGGTATCTGCGCTCGATGACAGCGGGGAAGATGTTGGCTGCGTTCGCCCTATCCGAGGCCGATGCCGGTTCGGACCCCGCGTCGATGATATGCCGCGCCCAAATGGATGGCGATCGCTACCTACTTAACGGTGCCAAGGCGTGGGTGACCAACGGCGGCACGGCTGATGTCATCGTGGCGATGGCGCGCACTAGCGATGATGGCGCGCGCGGCATATCCGCGTTCGTGATCGAGCCGACGTGGGATGGTTTTAGCGTCGGGAAAGAAGAAAAGAAGATGGGACTCAAGTCATCGAACACGACCGAAATCGTGTTTGATAATCTAGAGGTACCCGTGGCCAATCGGTTGGGTGAAGAGGGGCACGGTCTAAAGTACGCACTCGCCAGCCTCGAACACGGTCGTCTGGGGATCGCGGCTCAAGCGCTCGGGATCGCCGAAGCGTGCCTGACGTTGTCGATAGACTACGCGCGTGAACGGCGTGCGTTTGGACAGCCGATCGCTGAGTTCCAGGGGCTTCGGTTCCAGCTCGCCACACTGGCCGCGGAAGTCGCTGCAGCGCGGGCGCTGACCTACGCCGCCGCAGACAAACAGGATCGCGGAGGCTCGGCACGTAAAGAGGTCTCGATGGCCAAGCTGCTGGCCAGTCAGGCCGCGATGAAGGCAGCGGTTAATGCGGTGCAGGTTTATGGCGGATATGGCTACACCCGCGACTATCCGGTGGAGCGGTACTTCCGCGATGCCAAGGTCACCCAGATCTACGAAGGTACCTCCGAGATCCAGCAGTTGGTGATAGCCAGTGAACTGTTCGGCGATTAACGTTTCGTCGTTCGCAGGCTCAATTTCAGAATGCGAGAGGAGTTCTAGTGGACATTTTTGATCTGATGGACGACGAGGGTCACGAGCAGGTCATATTCTGCCACGACCCACGAGCGAAGCTCAAGTCGATCATCGCCATTCATGATACGACACTTGGACCGGCGCTCGGGGGCACTCGTATGTGGCCCTACCGGAATACTCAGGAAGCACTCATCGACGTACTCAGATTGTCAGAGGGAATGACCTATAAGGCATCGGTGGCGGGTCTCGCATTGGGCGGTGGCAAAGCGGTTATCATCGGCGACCCTAAAACCGAAAAGACCGAGGAATTACTGCGCGCACACGGACGGTTCGTTGACACCCTTTGCGGCCGCTACATCACCGCCGAGGACGTCGGTATCTCGGTTGATGACATGGAGTTCGTATATCAGGAAACGAAGTACGTCACCGGTATTGAATCCAGTCCCCGCGGCTCGGGCGACCCATCCCCGGTGACCGCGTTTGGCTGCTATCACGGGATCAAGGCCAGTTGCTTGAAGAAACTCGGGTCAGACGATCTCAAGGATGTACGCGTGGCGGTCCAAGGTGCCGGGCACGTTGGTTACTACCTTTGCCAAGACTTGGCTGCGGAGGGTGCGATTATCACCATCACGGACATCGAGCCCTCAAAAGTCAAGCGCGTCGTGGATGATTTCGGCGCTACAGAGGTCGAACCGAAAGCGATCTATGATGTCGAATGCGAGGTATTTGCACCCTGTGCGTTGGGTGCGATCATCAACGACCGGACCGTACGGAGATTGCGCTGTCAGATCGTGGCCGGTGCAGCCAACAACCAGCTTGCCGAAGACCGTCACGGTGACGCGTTGGACGCTCGCGGTATTCTGTACGCCCCGGACTACGTTATCAACGCGGGTGGCCTGATCAACGTGTATAGCGAGATCGTGGGCTACGATCACGATACTTCGATGCAGAAGGCGCGCGGGATCTACGACACGCTGCTTTCGATCTTCGATATCGCCGAAGAGGAGAAGATCCCGAGCTACAAGGCGGCCGACTGGTTGGCGTGTCAGCGGCTGCGAGAGGCGCGTGAGGAGACCGAGAAGCGCGCTGAGATGTCCGCACCGGCGCCGGTTTAGGATCCGCCTGTGAGCAACAGCCGCAGAGTCCTATTAGCAGCCGATCACGCCGGCTACTCCCTAAAGGAAGATCTGGAGGCACACTTGGTAGATCTGGGATACGAGCCCGTCGATCTGGGTACCGACTCAACCGACTCGGTCGATTATCCGGATTTTGGCGCGCGGGTGGCGAACAGCATTCGGGAGGGGAAAGCGGATCGCGGCGTGCTGGTCTGCGGCGCAGGAATCGGGATGGCGATGGTCGCCAACCGCCAGCCCGGTGTCCGAGCCGCGAATTGTCTGACTGAACACATGGCGTCGCTGGCGCGCGAGCACAACGATGCCAATGTCCTTTGTCTGGGCAGTCGCCTGTTGGCCGCAGCCGACGCGAAGAAGATCCTCTGGACGTTTCTGGAAACCCCGTTTGGTGGCGGTCGGCATGAGCGTCGGGTCGAGAAGATCGAGCAGCTAGTCTCGTGAACGGCTTGCGCCAAACCGATCCCCAGATTGCCGCTGTCTTGAAGGCCGAGGCGGAGCGCCAGGCGAACGGCCTCGAGCTCATCGCCAGCGAGAACTTCGTGAGCCCTGCTGTCCTAGAGGCGATGGGCTCTGTGCTGACGAACAAGTACGCCGAGGGTTACCCCGCTCGGCGCTACTACGGCGGTTGTGAATACGCCGATGAAGCTGAGCAGCTGGCGATCGATCGCGCGCTCGAGCTGTTTGACGGTGATCACGCCAACGTCCAATCACACTCCGGCTCGCAAGCCAACATGGCGGCTTACATGGCGGTCATGGAGCCGGGAGACACACTGCTCGGGATGGACTTGTCAGCCGGCGGTCACCTCACGCACGGGAGTCCGGTCAACTTCAGCGGCCGACTGTACCAGGTCGCGAGCTACGGTGTCGACACGGATAACGGTCTCATCAATTACGAAGAGGTCCGCAAGACGGCTTTGGAGGCTCGACCACAGGTCATCGTGGCTGGCGGTAGCGCCTACAGCCGCACGATCGACTTTGGAGCGTTTCGAACGATCGCCGACGAGGTCGGCGCTCGGCTGATCGTCGACATGGCACACTTTGCTGGACTCGTAGCTGGCGGCGCATTTCCCTCACCGGTGCCACACGCCGACATCGTCACCACGACGACCCACAAGACCCTGCGCGGTCCGCGCGGCGGGTTGATCATCTGCCGCGAAGAGCACGCGAAACCGATCGACAAATGGATCTTCCCGGGTTTGCAGGGGGGACCGCTGATGCATGTGATCGCCGCCAAGGCGGTCGCGCTCAAGGAAGCGCTAGAGCCGGGATTCCGTATCTACGCACGGCAGGTAGTCGCGAACGCTCGCGCGCTGGCAGCGGCACTTACAGATCGCGGCTATCACGTCGTATCCGGTGGCACCGACAGCCACCTTTTCCTGGTCGATCTTTCCGCCACCGGAGAGTTGACCGGCAAGGAAGCCGAAGCGGCCCTCGGGGAGGCCAGGATAACCGTCAACAAGAACACCGTGCCCGGTGAAACGCGGAGCCCGTTTGTCACCAGCGGGATCCGGGTCGGGACACCGGCGCTGACTAGTCGTGGCATGACCGAGACCGAGATGCGAGCGATCGGCGGGTGGATGGCAGATGTCCTGGACGGACCGGAGGATCGCGCTACGATCGATCGCGTACTCTCGAGCGTGGGCGAGCTCTGCGCGGCGTTTCCTCTCTACGAGCAGTGGCGCGAACAGCGCCACGAG
>JBDHIC010000132.1:0-5382 GCA_039589035.1 Gemmatimonadota bacterium
TTCTTGCCGGCAGCCGGGCCCGAAGACGCAAAGCTTCCGTTCGCCCCGAATGTGTGGGGTGTGTTCCCGATGTTCGGTGACAGCTGGTCGCCGGTTGGTGATATGTTCTATGCGACCGACTACAACTCGGGGCTGTGGACGTTCACGGTCGAGCTTCCCGAGAAGCCGATCTCATAACCCACGGCCCATGATCGACCCGACGTGGGGTTCGGCGCTCGACCATCGGGCGCCAAACGCCGCCTCGCCGAAAGATGCCCGACCAAGACAAGGTCTACCAGGATATTTACCTCAAAGGCCGCGTTGTCCGTCACGGCACGCGGAGCTCCGAAGAGCGTTACCAGGCGGTCGCCCGAGCTCTCCAGCGCTACCGACGACCGTTCACTGTGCTCGACATCGGTGCGAACCAAGGTTACTTCAGCTTTCGCATCGCTCATGAGTTCGACGCCGTCTGCGTAATGATCGAAAAGCAACCGGTGCTGCTGGAGAATTGCAGAAAAAACGAGAGCCACCAAGTCGTGCTGCTACAACACGCGATAAGCGCCCGTGAGCTCATGCGCTTGAGTCAGGCGGAGCATTTCGACGTCGTCCTCGCCCTCAACGTGATCCATCACTTTCGATGGCGCTGGCGAACGGCTGCGCATGCGATCCTCGGTTTGGGTGACACGGTCATCATCGAGAATCCACCGAACAACGACACGGGGTCGCGCGGGAAATGGATTCGTGGGCCGATCAATCGATTCTTAGAATCGATGCCGCATACCGTGATTGCGGAGACCGAACGCCGTCGGGACCGACCCATCCTGAGCAAGATGCGTCTGTATGAACGCGAAGGCGCCAAACCCAAAGCACCGGCTCCAGTTTCGAGGGCTACGCACGGTATCAGCACGGAGACCTTTGATCTGCTCGGTGGTGTCTACCCCGAGCGTCACGTTCTGACTGGCGGGAGCAGCCGCTGAAAGACACCGCGGTATCAAGCGCGACCGTGCGGCTCAAGCGCAACGGCGCCACTCTCGAATGTCTACCGGCGTACAAAGACCTGCCGGTCGAGTCGCTTCCCTGGCTCGAGCTCGACAAGCTCCCGCCGGAATGCGAACTCGTTCGCACCCACCCTAATCAGATCGTGATTCGTGTTCCTTTCGAAGTCGATGGGCAGCCGGAGCGCGTGTACCTAAAACGATATCAATTTGATGACCTTCGACGGCGGTTGAAAGACGCTCTCGGCCGGACCAGGGCACGAGGCGAGTGGCTCGCGATTCACGCGGTCAAGGATCTGGGAATCGGCGTTTCCCCACCCCTGTTGTTCGGCGTGCGGCAGATCGGGTTTCTGAGGCGGGAGAGCTTTTTAGCGACGCGAGAGGTGAATGGCGTCGTGCCGGCCGACGCGATCATCGGTAATGCCCGTGGCTCCGAGCGCCGAAGCGCGATTCGACTGCTCGGGCGCCTGATCGGCACACTTCACGCTCAGGGTCTTTTTCATGACGACCTCAAGGCCCCCCATATCTTGGCAACCGGGGGGCGGCTACCCGAGAATGGTGTCGACGGCGTGGTGTTGTTGGACCTCTACCGTGCCGTTACCGGACGTCGGCCCACGATGCGTCAGCGCGGAGTAAACCTGGCCCAAGCGTGGATCAGCGTCCCCGGCCTCACACGGACCGATCAAGCGCGGCTGCTGGCGGGCGCATTGGAGATGAGCAAGCGACCTGGCAAGGAGCGACGAAAATTGTGGCGATCGATGCAGCGCGCCGTAGCCGTCCGGCAACGCCGGCGAACGCGCAAAGGTCTCAGCTAGCCGGCTCCTTCTCCAACAGCACCAACCAGCGCTCGTTCATGAACGGCATTAGCGGGTTGCCACGGAAAATCTTGACCACGCGCAGATTGGCTGCCGCGGCCTCGCGGTTCAACTCACTGCGCGACGCCTTCCTCGACACCTTCTTGCTCTCCACTCGTCCGAGCGTTGACCGGATCCGACGCAGCCCGTACTTGATGTTGTACCGGTGATTGTAATTGACGAGTACGTACCGTCGGCTGACGCGAGCCATCTCGCTAAGGAACCCGGTTCGTTCTTCGGGACCGAAGTGGACCATAAACCGCACGTTGAGCACGCAGTCGACAGCCCCGTCCCGGAGCGGTAGCCGCTCGAGGTCGGCGACTAACCCGGTGGCATTTACCCTCGACAGCGCTTTGCGGACCATCGTGGGCGAAACGTCCGCGGCGATCGTGAATGGGAAAGCGCCGCGAACGACCTCGGTCAGGTAGCCGGTACCGCAGGGGATATCGATAACCGAGTGCGCGACGGTGACATGTTGGAGAGCCTTCTCGACGACACGAATCCAGACCCGGCTCTTGACCGCTTTGAACCCGCCTTGGTAGCGCTTTGCGTCGTACTGATCGACGATCTCGTCTTCCAGGTAGCGCTTGTCTAGCGGTGCTGCCTCGCGAGCGATACGCGGCTTACTGGCCGGAGGCGTCGCTCGCCATCGGCATATGACACATCGTGCAGCTGCCGCTGGGACGACCCTTGTGATCCTCGGGTGCCTGGGGCATCGACTCCATCCCGCTCATGTGGCACATCGCGCAATCCGCACGGCCTTCTAGGTCGTGCGGCACTGGCGGTGCCGCTGTGGTCTGCATGGCAGCGCCAGCTCCATGACACCAGAGGCACGTCTCATTGCCGCGCCCGGCATGATCCTCGGGTACACCCGCCACTCCCTCCATGGCTCCCGAATGGCACATCAGACATTCGGAACGTCCTTCTAGGTCGTGTGGTACCGCCTTTAGCTTGGCGGTAGCCGTCGCCTTCTCCGCTGTATCAGCCGGCTGTTCATCCTGTCCGTATACCGTGGCCGCCCCGAATGTGAGCAGCGACACGATCGAGCACAGCAACAGTCGTTGAATCCCCATTTGTAGTGACCCCGTTAAGTTGGTTAAATACTCGTTAGTGCGTTTCTCTCACCCTTGTACCCAGAATCACAAACCCCGTTCCGCAGCAGTATATCTCGATCGCCCCGGTCGAGCGAGTGACCTACAGACCGCGCTGTCGGGAAATTGCCTACATGTCCTCATCGCCATTGACGGTTGGTGGCACGACGCCGTAGATGTTGTCTTTGTGCTCGGGGCAAAGGGCAAAGAACCGTTCCGTCAACTCACCTTCGGAGTCGGTCTCACCGAGCCGACGGATGTACTCGTCCCAGCCGGCGAAAAACGCGCTCCGATCGGTCGAGGTCGTGTAGATCAGGAGGTTCCAGTCATCCCCCCAAGCGTGGGTCAGAATCCCCCAGTCGATCCACATCCCGTCGTCGATCACGCTCTGGGCGACGGGGCGCACATTGTCGCCGGCCAGGCTTATCGCCCCTCGCCGAGATCAGCAAACGGACACTTCCAGTAGCTGACAGCAACCTGCTGGCGAAGTACGCCCCTTTCTTTCTACAAACCGCTGCGATCAATCCTAGCGAACAGTCAGATGCGCGACCATGCCGGCGGCCTCGTGAAGCGTGCACAGGTAGGTGTATTCCCCCCGTATCGTAAAGACCTGTCTGAACGTTGCACCGGGAGTGAGCTCCCCCGAGTCCCACGGGTCAGCGTCGGATGGCAAGATATTGTGTTCGTTAACCGCCGCTTTGCCCGGAACATTGGTCGTCGTATGTTCCATCCCTCCATCGTTGATCCAGACCACCGTGTCACCAACGCTGATCGCAGGGGTTTCAGGGGCGAAGCGCATATTGTCGCTCATCCGAATGACCAGCTTGTGCTCGCCTGAAATGACGGGCTCGCTTGCAGGGGTACCCTGGCGTGCCGGCTCCGATCCGCACGCGCCGATGATGACTGTAAAGAGAAGCGCCGGAATGAGGTGCCCCGGCTTAGCGTTGGACCCTTTGTCGAACTTCATCCTCAACCTCCGAGATCAATGAGAATCCTGCATCCGCTGTTTGTCCACCTCCACATCGCTTTCCTGGTCATGGCGTTCATCGCCATGTACGCGTGGCTCTTTCGTGGTCTGGCGACGAGCGTTTTCGAAGACCGGATCTACCGCTTCGCTCGAGCAAACACCATCGCCGGCTTAGTTACAGTCGCGCTATCGATGATCGCTGGCCTACGCGACGCTTTTTTCGGGTCGATCGCTCGTTTTAGCGGTCCACTCGGAGGCTGGTTGCTTCTTAAAGCGATCCTCGCGACATCGCTCCTGATCATCTACGGCGTCTTCCTCTATTGGAGCGGCCGCAAGCGGTCGTACCTTCAAGAGGACCGGCAGGCGATGCTCTGGTGTCTGACGACCCAGCTCGTCGGCATTGTAATCGTCGGCATCGTCACTCTGATCGGGACGATGATCGTGTACTACCCAGACCTTCTGCCGAGTCAGCCGATGCCATTCGGCCAGTGACGCGGCAAACACCCAGCATTGTAATCCTGGGCGGCGGCTTTGGCGGTGTGTACGCCGCCACCTACCTAGCGCGCTCCGAACTGGCTATCGATGGTGCCAACATCACTCTCCTGGATCGCAAGAACTACTTCACTTTCTCACCGCTGCTAGCCGAGGTGGCCGCCGGGTCGCTCGACCATCGACACGTGACGTATCCGCTTCGTTTGCTTGGCCATCGTTTCGGATTCCATTTCATCCAAACCGAGGTGCGAGAGATTGACTTGCAGCGCCAGATCGTTCGCGCCGGCGCCGTCGACGTCTGTTACGACTATCTCGTGATCGCCGTCGGCGCAGCACCGCGCTACTTCGGCAACGACGATCTCAGGCGACATTCTCTTCCGCTGACGACCGTCGACGACGCTCGAGCGATACGCAATCGCGTCATCGAAGCTTTGGAGCGGGCCACCAAGCTCGAAGACACGAGCGAGCGGTCTCGGTGGTTGACGTTTGTCGTCGCTGGCGCGGGTCCGGCGGGCGTCGAAGTCGCCAGCGAGATCCAGACGCTCGCCAACAAAGTGCTGCAACCCTACTACCCCGGCCTCCCACCGGTTCGGGTGATACTCGTCAACGGCGGGAATCGAATTCTGCCAGGCTGGGACGATGAGCTGGCCGCCGAAGGACTCGCGAAGCTCCGCGAACGCGGAATCGATGTCAGGCTCGAAACCCTGATCGCGGGCGCGACAGCCAGCGCAGTCATGACCCGGGACAAGAACTCGGATCGTGAGGCGTCAATCGCGGCGGGGACCCTGATCTGGACGGCGGGTACCGCGCCTCCTGACTGGATCGCCGAGATCGGGCTACCGACGGAACGCAGAGCGATTCTGATCGATAAGCAACTTCGTGTGCAGGGATTCGAAAACGTCTTTGCGATCGGAGACGTAGCGATGCTCATCGATGAACGGAGTAACCAGCCCTACCCACCAGTGGCCCCGATCGCCATCAGTCAGGGCATTCGAGCCGCCGGC
>JBDHIC010000133.1:0-8000 GCA_039589035.1 Gemmatimonadota bacterium
CTCGCCGCGGCGTTACTGGCCGAGCACACCGGTGCGCCGGCGGTGGCCCAAGCGCTCGACTCAGCGGTCGTGGATGCGGTTGCCGAGGGGGTACGGACCCCGGATCTCGGTGGCATCGGGTCGACCGCGTCGGTCGGCGACTGGATCTGCGACCGGCTCCGATCGGGGTAGTCGGGATGCCTCGGAGCCACGATCCGGGGCAACGATCGGTTCGGCCGGCGCTCCGCGTCGCCGAGCCTCCTCGGTTCCCTGCGGGGTCTCGACTCGCTCCCGCGCGAAACGGCCTCACCGACGGTCGCCCCGAACCGTGAATCAGGACCTAATCAACCCCGAGACTTCGCCGAACCCAGTCGAGTGGGCCGGCTGGGCGCTGCTCGCACTTCTGACCGCGACGATCCTGGCGCTGGCGATCTTCCGACCCACCGACCCCAGCGCGATCGTCAACGAGATCCGGCTGCGAGCCGGGTTCGATCGGTATCAAGCGGCGATGGACGAGGGCGACCGGCTCCTTAGCCATGCCACCGCCGACTTCCGGATGGCTGTTCGCACCGACGACGACCGATCGACTGAATACGCCATGCTGGCCGAGGCCGAGCAACGCTTCCTGACCGCGCGTCGCGAGGCCGAAGGATTCGGCGAGGACCAGCGGGCCCAGATCCGTTTGCTCGACGTCTACTACGCGTGGGCTCAAGCGCTGTACCTGGATGGCACAGGCGAGTGGTACCGCCGGAACGACCGCACCGTATTGGAGAACGCGCGAGAGGTAGCCGAGCGAGGGCTGGCGCTCCCCAACATCACCGGTGGGCAGCGCGTGCGCATGACGGACCTCAAGACGCGGATCGACCGCGCGATTACGCCTTGGCCGATCCTGTGACGACGTCCACCCCATGGCGCCGCACAGTCCTCGGCGTCTGCCTCCTGTTGGCGTTGGCCACCCTGCTTGGCGGTCTCGACTTGCCGGCCCACGGCTACGCGGCGTTTCAGTTCGCGCCGTTCGGTCTGGTCGCGGGTTTGCTCGGGATCGTCTACGTCTTTGCGCTGTCGAACCGGGAGCTGATCCGGTTCGGGACCGGGTGGCACAGGGGCCTATTGATTGTGTACTGGGTCGCTGGCACCGCGACCGCGTTTCGGATTCTGTTGCCCCCGCCGGGGTTGGTCCAGGTGGCCCTGGCGGTGACTGCGGCGCTCACCGCGGCGGTCATCGTCAGCCGTCCGAACCGCGAGAGTGCGGGCGTGTGGTTGGGGATCGTGGCGGTAACGCTGGCGGTCATGAAGTTCGCCCTGGTGCCGCTGTTCGAAGCGCGTTCGGGACTCCCCGACTGGGGCCCGCTTCAGCTCGGACAAACCGCCGATGCGCTGCGCGATCTGTTTGTCGCCTACACGCCACAGCGACCGGCCGCGCAAGCGATTTACTTCGGTGCGCTGGCGTGCTACACGGCGGCCCTCTGGATCCAGTGGAAACCGCCATCGTCCATTGACGGTACCGCCGAGTAGGCTCACCTTCTCCGTCGAATAAGCACGCCAGTACAGCTATTCAATAGGAGAGATCAAATGAAGCTCGATCGCGAAGACATCGTCCTCGCCGCCGGCGTCCGAACACCGTTCGGCACCTTTGGCGGGGCGCTCAAGGGGATTTCAGCCAACGATCTCGGGGTCGAGGCCGCCAAAGCGGCGATCGATCGCTCGGGGTTTGCGGCCGGTGATATCGACCACGTCATCTTTGGGAACGCATTGCAGACATCGGGTGACGCCATCTACTGTGCGCGTCACGTGGGGCTCAAGGCGGGCTTGCCGGAAACCACGCCTGCGGTGACGGTCAACCGACTGTGTGGCTCGGGGTTCGAATCGATCATTCAGGCCGCCCGCCAAGTGGCGACGGGTGAGAGTGAAGTCGTGCTAGCCGGCGGGGCGGAGAACATGAGCCAAGCGCCGCATACGGTTCGCGGCGCGCGTTGGGGGATCCCGCTCGGAAAGTCGAAGCTGGGCGACTACTTGTGGGAGTCGCTCTACGACCCGGTGGCCGGGTACTCGATGGCCGAAACGGCGGAGAACCTGGCGGAGAAGTACGGTCTCAGCCGCGAAGAGGTCGACGATTTTGCTTACCAAAGCCAGGTCCGCACACAGGAGGCTCAGGCTGCCGGACGTTTGGCTGACGAGATCGTACCGGTCGAGATCATGCGGAAGCGGGAACCCGTCGCGTTTGACACCGACGAACACCCGCGACCAAACACCACCCTTGAAGTTCTTGCGACGCTAGTGCCCTACTTCAAGAAGGATGGTCTCGTGACGGCCGGCAACGCGTCTGGGATCGTCGACGGCGCGGCGGCCGTGATCGTCACCACCGAAAACCGAGCTGAGCGAGCTGGCGCGCCGGTGCTGGGCAGATTGTTGGGCTGGGGTATCGCCGGTTGCGACCCCAAGATCATGGGGATTGGGCCGGCCCCGTCGACACGACAGGCGCTCGGGGACGTCGGGTTGTCGTTCGACGACATGGACCTGTACGAAGTGAACGAGGCGTTCGCGCCGCAAACGGTTTCGGTCATGAAGGAACTGGGGCTCGACCACGACAAATTGAACGTCAACGGTGGCGCGATCGCGATCGGCCATCCGCTGGCGGCGACGGGTACCCGCTGCACGATCACGCTGCTGTACGAGCTCAAACGGCGGGGTGGGAAGTACGGCTTCGCTTCGGCATGCATCGGCGGCGGTCAGGGTGCGACCGTCGTCGTCGAGGCGCGCTGAGCGGAAACGGGCGATGACACAGGTCGAGGATTTCGGGAACCGCGGCTCGGCCCGAGACGGTGATGGCGACGCTGGGGGCGATCCTGCTGGTCGCTTTCGGCAGCCGTCGGGCGCAGCTGTTGGCCCGACTGCTGCGCTGTCAGAACCGCGCGCCGACCCGCCCCTTCGTCCTCGAGCCGGGTGTCGAACTGGACGGTTTCAGGGTCGTCAGGTCAGACGCGGAAGAGGTCGTGCTCGCGGGACGACATCGCTTCTCCCGCTACGGGTTGATCTTTCGGGCCGGTCGAATGGCAGAGGGGACATCGGTAAGCGCTGAGACGAAAGCCGAGTTCCCCGGTATTCTTGGAAAAATCTATCGCGTTTTCGTCATCAATAGTGGCGCCCACGATCGGGTGATGCGTCGACTGATGGGGAAACTCAAACGGAGGGTGGAGGAGTGAGCGCTAACAAGATAGAGAAGGTGGGCGTTCTCGGTACCGGACTCATGGGCAGCGGGATCGTTCAGATTTGCGCCCAGGCCGGGTACACGGTGATCGCCCGCGAAATAGAAGAAGCCTATTGGAAGAAAGCGTTCGAAAAGGTGGGCGGCTACCTGCAAAAAGCAGTCGATAAAGAAAAGATCTCAGCCGACGATCGTCAAGCGGCGCTCGATCGGATGACCGGTACGACCCAGCTCGACGACCTCCGCGACTGCGACCTGATCATCGAGGCGGTAGTCGAGGATATCGAAATCAAAAACCGTATGTTCGAGGAGCTGGACGAGGTCTGCCCCGAGCACACGGTCTTCGCATCCAATACGTCTTCGCTGACGGTTGTCGAGATGGCGGCTGCGACGAGCCGCCCCGACCGGGTCGTTGGACTGCACTTTTTCAACCCCGTGCCGATCATGAAACTGGTCGAGGTCGTGCGGGCGATCACCACCAGCAACGAGACGTTCGATACCGCGTGGGAGTTCGCGCAGTCGGTGGGCAAGACACCGATTGCCGCCAAGGACAACTCGGGGTTTGTCGTCAACTTGTTGCTCGTGCCCTACCTGCTTGGCGCAGTCCGGGCACTGGAGAACGGCGTCGCGTCAATCGGTGACATCGACAAGGGGATGATGTTCGGCTGTGGTCACCCGATGGGTCCGTTGACGTTGCTCGACTTTGTCGGGATCGATACCACCTACCGCATCGCCGAGATCATGTTCGACGAGTACAAGCAGGAGGTATACGCCGCGCCACCGCTGCTCAGGAAGATGCACTTGGCGGGGTATCACGGTCGCAAGGTGGGTCGCGGTTTCTACGACTACTCGGGCGAGAAGCCGGTGCCGATGGATCTGAACTTGTAGAGGAGGGCGTCCCAAATACTGGTTAGACGGCGACTCCGCCACACAGAGATTCAACTACCAGGACTTCGCTGATGGGTGTCTTCGAGTACGTGTCGGTGTTGACTTCTATTGTCATTGGCCTTGGCATCGCCCATTTGCTTCGCGGAGTGGCTAGTCTCATTCAACATCCGGGTCGTCACAAGACATACTGGGTCCACCTGTTCTGGGTCACCTTCATGTTCTTCCAAGCCATCTTCTGGTGGTGGTGGGAATTCGGCCTAGAGAACCTCGAAACGTGGACCTTCCAGGTCTACCTCTTTGTCCTTCTCTACGCATTCATCATCTACCTGCTCTGCGCCCTTCTCTTTCCGTCAGACCTAGACGGATACGCAGGGTATGAAGACTATTTCTTGTCCCGTCGAGTCTGGTTCTTTGGCCTGTTGGTGGCGTTCTTCCTGGTGGATTTCGGCGACACCTGGCTCAAAGGGCCCGACTACTTCGCGAGCCTTGGGCTCGAATACCCGATCTCTCAGAGTCTCTATATCCTGTTCTGCCTAGGGGCGATGATCACGATGCACCGGCGGTTCCATGCCGGTTTCGCTGTCATCGCCCTGGTATACCAGATTTCGTGGGCTTTTCGCAGCTACAGCACAATAGGGTGAGGTTAGGGCCCGTCGCTATCTAACAAGCGATTGCTGCTGATGGGAACAGCACTCCGGGCGCGCTTCCTTCCTCGGGCTTGCCGACTGATTTGTTTGTCTTGACAAGTAGAATCGTCGGTGCTACAATCCCCTCCATGCCTGCTTCCAGCGCACCCGCGATCGACATCGTCACCGACCCAGCCCGTGCGGCAGCGGTCTTGTCGCCACTGCGCCGTGAGCTTCTAACCCGACTTGCCCAGTCGCCGGACTCGGCGACGGGACTCGCCAACGCTCTCGGCGAACCACGCCAACGGATCAACTATCACCTGCGCGAGCTCGAGAAGGCGCGCTACGTCACCCTTCACGAGGAACGTCGCAGAGGGAACTGCGTCGAGCGCGTTGTCAAGGCTTCGGCCCAGTACTACCTGATCGATCCTACCGCGCTGGGAGCGGTGGCGGCCGACCCCGAGGCCATCCGTGATCGCTTCTCAGCCGGATATCTGGTAGCGCTCGCGGCGCGCACGATTCGAGAGCTTGCCACGCTCATGAGCGGCGCCAAGAAGGCGCGAAAGCGACTGGCAACATTCAGTCTCCAGACCGAAGTGGCGCTTGCGCGCCCGGCCGACATGCGCGCTTTCGCTGACGACCTCACTCGGGCGGTGGCCGATGTCGTCGCCCACCATCACAACGAAACGACATCTGGTGGCCAGCGGTTCCGACTCGTCATCGGGTCGTACCCAAAGCCGCTAAAGGAGAAACCCGATGAGCGAGACGACGATGACTGACAACAAGACGCGATTCGTTGAGGCGAAGATGGAGATCGACGCACCGATCGAGGCGGTGTGGAAGGCACTGACGGATGGTGACGAGATGACGCGGTGGTTTCCGCTCGAAGCGAGAGTCGACCCTGGCGAGGGCGGAAGCGTCTATATGTCTTGGAAGAACGAGTACGATGCCACCAGTCCGATCACCGCTTGGGAGGAGAACCGGCATTTCGCGACCGCTTGGGAGATGGAACACTTACCCAACCCGCTAGTGGTCGACTATCACCTCGAGACCAAGAGCGGCAAAACGGTGCTGCGCCTCGTTCACTCGGGATTCCCGACCGATGAGACATGGGAAGACTTCTATCAGTCTGTTCGGCACGGTTGGGCATTCGAGCTGCGCTCGCTGCGGCACTACTTGGAGCGTCACGCGGGTAAACCGCGCAGCGTGGTGTACCTGCGGCGTCGGATGGGAGTCTCGTTGCCCGAAGTATGGGACAAGCTGATCGGTCCAGGCGGAATCGCTCTTGAACCGGATGCAAACGAGCTTGCCGAGGGAACACCGTATCGAGCGACGTCGCCGACGGGAGATTCCTGCAGTGGCCGGGTTTTGATTTGTGAGCCGGGCTTGATCTTCGCCGGTACGGTCGACGAGTTGGGCGATGGCTTGATGCGGTTCTACATGGATCCGTGCCAAGCGAACCCCGAGCTCAGCGACCTCATGTTCTGGATCTCGTTGTGGGATCGACCAGCGTCAGAGGTTGACGCGCTTCGGGCGGCGTGGAGCGACCGGCTGGAGTCCGTGCTTCCCGATGGCGACTTCCGCTAGGGCTTCACTGAGGAGCCGCGTCGCAGCGACGGTACCCACCGTCCGATCCGCGTGCAGTACTGCTCGTACTCAGCGCCGAACTTCGATCGCAGCCGCGGCTCCTCGTACGCCATTACGAAGATATTGAAGGCAACGAAAAAGAGGATCGTGTAGAGCAACAGAGGACCCGACCAGAAGAACGACGACTCCCCGAGGAGGATGAGCACGACGCCGACGTACATCGGGTTGCGAACGTATCTGTAGAGACCCTGCACAACGAACTTTCTCGGTTCGTCAAAGGGAGCCAAGGTTCCCCGGCCGCGGTGGGCGAACTCCCAAATACACCAGAGAAGGATTACCGCGCCGACGGCGACTGCACCGGTGCCCGCGTACTGAGCCCAGGACCACTCATCGAGCCCGGGGATCGTGACTGGGGCGAGGATCCGATACGGGAGGTACCCAACGACGGTGCCCGGGAACAGCACCGTCATCGCCACGCTTCTTACACCGAGCCAGAACTTTCCCAACATGCCGACTAGCTGATATGCATTTCAGGCTCGATCGCGGTGCAGCACGTACCATTCACACGCACTCAGGCCAATCAATGTCAGGATCAACAGGACGATAAGAAAGAGTCCATGCGTAGGAAGCGGGAGACCGCCGACGAGAAGCCAAATCGTGAGCACGACTGCGGCCGACATGTTGATGCCGACCGCTCCAAGGAGCCCTAGTCCACCCGACTCGCCCGATGATCGTCGGGCCTCGAGCGCAAGCGAAAGGCCGATCCCGAGCAAGACGGCCCCGAGGATCGTCGGGTAGAAGGCCGAATCGGAGCCCGGGAAGCCAGCTGCCTCGACGAGCCCGGTTGGGAACGCCAGCAGCGCGACGCCGAGACTCAGATTGATGACAGCGTCAATCAGGAGCAGCCTCTCCCGTGTCATCAGTTCCTCGCAGCGTGCCGGGTGGACGACAAAGCCCCGATCACCACTCCAACCAGAATAGCGATGGCCGCGTAGCTTGGCGGTGCCGGGTCGACAAACGAGTAGATGACCACGAACCCCAACCCGAGAAGATTCGCCGTGTGGCACAGACGCACGGTGACCGGATCGTGCCATCGGTTACGCGCTGCCATGATGTTCACGAACCCGACCAGAA
This sequence comes from Gemmatimonadota bacterium, assembly GCA_039589035.1. Lineage (GTDB taxonomy): Bacteria > Gemmatimonadota > Gemmatimonadetes > JACCXV01 > JAHWKZ01 > CAMYLR01. The sequence goes on from JBDHIC010000133.1 coordinate 7,420, forward strand.
TCGCCATCAACCCCTGGGCTATGTACCACATGACGCGCATGACAAATTCATCGAACCAGACCGGCGTAAGCACGATATGCACGACGCCAAGGAGAATGATCAAGGCGGTAGAGACTCGGTGCACAGTCCGCATACCGTGAACAGTATGGGATAGCCAGGTAGGGTCGCCAGTTGCCGCCGGTCTCGATCCGTTGCTACCATCGGTTGCGTTCTGTCATTCCGGAATGCCCAAGCCTTTCGGGTCCCCGATACTTCGAAAATGGAGATCTCCATGGATAATACATATGACAACTGATCGTTGACGTCACCGATCGGATCGCGACGGTAACGATCAACCGACCGGATAAGCTCAACGCGCTCAACTCGGCGACCGAACGAGAGCTTCAAGACGTGTTTTTGCCCGAGGTCACACTGGGACTGATCCCGGGTCATAGCGGGACGCAGCGGCTCGCACGCCTCATCGGCACCGGGCGCGCGCTCGAGATGGTGTTGACCGGCCGCATGGTAGACGCCGAGGAGGCGCACTCCTGGGGTCTGGCGAACGCGGTTTGCGAGCCGGACCAGGTGATCGAGACCGCACG
>JBDHIC010000134.1:0-5263 GCA_039589035.1 Gemmatimonadota bacterium
GTAGACGTAGACGTTGGCCAACCCCCCGCCGGCGACTTCAACCTGTTGGCGCATGGCACCATCGGGGTGCTTCTCGGCGCAGGTGGGCTCCTCGCTCATATCGATCGGTTCGGCTGCCGGTGCCGCGCCCTCGAACGAAACCGTCCCGGTGATCATGGCTGCGCTGTCCGGGCTGACAACCGGCCCGGTCGCCGCCGGAGCGTCGCCGTCGGCCCCATCATCGGTCGGTTCGCCACCACCACCTCCACCACAGGCGGTGGCGATCGAGATCCCCGACACCACAACCAGGGCGAGGATCTGCCTCAGTGGATGGTCCATATCCCTCTCCTTCATGTGTGGTTGAACAATGTAACGATGCTATCGACCCCGTGAATGACGGCTAGACGTTAATCAGACCCGGCTTCATGGCCACCGCTGTCGGCTCCGCGTTGAGCGCGTGCAACAATGACCAAACCGAGCACCGCGGTCAAAAGCACCGCCGCTACCGGAAATGCGTACGTGATGTTCTCTGTTGGCTGATCGAGATACAAGAAATACCATGTGCTTATCGCGCCGCGCGTACCGGATTCACCGTTTGAACCGTCCCAGGCGAAGATCGCCATGGGAATCGGCCGGCCGGTCTCGATAGCCAGTCGATCCGCACCCTCGACAGCAAGCGCGCGACTCAGAGAGAGCCGCCATTGCCCCTGGTCGAACGTCGACTCACTGGTCAGCGTCGACTCGCCGGCGATCGGGTCGATCGCGTTCATCCCGCGACCGAGCGCTTCACTTGTGCCGCCACCACTGTTCCAGCTCAACAAGTACACCGGCTCGTCCTGCGCACCCATTAAAAAATAGGGGCGCTTCATGCCCTCTGGGATCGTGGTCGGGAACTGAACCGTGAGCGCATCCGAGAGCAACTCGTCGGTCGCCTCGACGCTTGGCTCCATGACGCTGACCACACGCTGACGCCACTCTTCCCACTGCGGGTCCGGGCTCTCGGACGGATCGTTCCATGTCAGACGCAACGCGATGCGCTGGCCGTCATGAGCGGCCTGCGCCCACACACCGTCGACGGTCGGAGCGAACCACCTGGGCTCGATGATTATCTGACCGACTAACGGGATGTAGAACCTCTCGATAACGTCCCACGCTACGTCGTCGACGCTTGTAGGAAGCGTCTCGACCAGAGCCGCCCGTATGACCTCTCGGACCTCGGGCGTCTCGGGCGACAGGCTCTTCACGTACTGCGCGACGCGCCACAGCTGCTCCTCGGTCATGAACTCAGCGTCGATCAGGTCCGCAAACGACGGCATCGGCGCTCCGTTGAGCCCCGTCATCAGCCGGGCGAAGATCGCTTCCGTAGTGTGGCCGCCATTGAAGTTCCAACCCTCGGTCAAGTCTGCGGCTCGGATCGGAAGGTCCCAATCGTCCTCGAGAGTCGGCGCCGACGGACCGTCCCCGCGGCCGGCCTGTCCGTGGCACTTCCAGCACTCGATCTTGTCGTAGAACTCTCTCCCTTCGGCGAGGCCCTCCTCGCTCACCCCAGGCGGTCCACCGTACTCGACTGGCGACGGCGCTTCGTCCTCGAAAAACGGTGAAAACGTCTTCAGGTATTGAACCAGGTCGTTCCGTTCAGCGTCGCTCAGGTACTCTTTCCAACCTGGCATCGCCGACCCCGGCATCCCCTCGTCGATCATCCTGAGGATGTCGTCATCGGTGGGAAGCTCGCCGGTAGGCGTAGTGCGAATCTGGTACAGCCCCGTGGTGAAGTCCCTCGGCTGTGGCAACATGTAGGTTGCCGCTGAGCCGTCACCTGCACCCTCTTCGCCGTGGCATTCGGCGCACCATTTGTCGTACGTCGCCTTTCCGGCGGACGCGTCCTGACCGGCCGCAGGCGCGGCTGCGAAGAGCGCGCTCAGCGCGATCCCGATCGCCAGCCACCTAGTGCTCACCCGACTCCTCCGCTTCTTCCCAGGTCCGGGGCGAAACTCCCGCCTGCTCGTACAGAAACACGATCACCGACCAGATCTCGTCCTCGGTCAGGATGTCCTCCCACGCCGGCATGGCCGAGTTCCATGGCGTGCCCTCGCGCGGGAGCCCCGGGCCGCCCTTGGCGATCCGCCAGAACACAAAACTCTCGGTCAGCTGAGCGATCGTGCCCGAACCGGTAAACGCCAGCGGTGTGGGCGTGAACCCGTGCGCGTAGTGCCCGTCTCCGCTCAGCGCGTCGCCATGACACGGCAGACAGTTCTGGTAGTAAACGCGCTTCCCGACGGCGTAGGCCTCAGTGATCGAGTCGCCTTCGCGTAGTGGGTTCTCCAACCCGGCGAGTTGCATCGTCTGGCCACGAAACGTGATCGACGACGGCGGTGCCGGATGAATCGACCGCAGGCTCGGGGGCGCAGCCACAGTCTGACGCACGGCGCGAAAAGTGAGCCAGCCGGTCAGCAGCGGGACAAGGACCAGTAGCGCGATACGTATCACTCGCTTGTCGCGATCGACAAGCGTCGCGTGTATCGGTTCGCGAAACCGTGCCCATCGCTCCTCGTTGTCGCTGACCCAGATCAGCACCCCCGCCAACACGGTCAACATGTACTGCAGCACGACCGACTGTGGTACCGGTGCGCTGCTTATCCCGATCAGTGGCGGCAGATATGGGATGCCGTACTCGACCAACAGGTACGCGATCACCAGGACGAGAATCGCCTGCCAAAACGGATGGTGCAGATACCGATTGACGCTCAAGCCGCGCTCACCGTTGGGATCCCAAGTGCGATACGATTACCTCGAGCTGCTCGGCGGTCAGCCGTTGACCGAAGTTGGCTGGCATCATGCCACCGAACTGCTCGTAGCCTTCCGCGAACGCCGCGTTGGGGTCGAGGATCGACTCGCGAATCTGATCACTTGTCAGACGGCTGCCGACGGCATCAAGAGGCGGCCCGACCTGAGCCCCTTCGTCGCCCAACAGGTGACAAGCCAGGCACTGCATCTCACCCAGCAGCTCGAGCGGGTCGGTGGTCGCTACGATCATCGCCCCCGCACCTGCATCTGACGCTTCGTCTTCGCCGCCAGATTGCGCAGCCGCGACGTCATCGCCGGTGACCGTCACCTCGCCCCCGACGCTTTGCAGATACGCGATCATGGCCCAAATCTGAACTCCCGACAGCGTCCGTCGTATGTCCGGCATGATCGGTTGAAACCCTTCGACGACGAACGCGTTGGGCTCGATCATCGACCGATACAGATACTCCTTGCACGACTCACCCTCTACGCGCTGGCTGCAGCGCGCACCGATCGCTCCCTGACCACCGGCGTCGGTCAACAGGTTGGGCGCCCGCGTCCCGAGCCCGTGGCAGGCGGTGCACCCGCCGGCCCCCGCGTACAGCTCCTCGCCGGCGGCCACCAGCTCGGCCGCGCTAACCTCGCCTGTGAACGACAACTCCTGGGGCACTTCCGACTCGACCTGGGGGATGCCGTTGGCGATCAACGTGTACAGGGCGAGCGTGCCTAGCACGATGCCCAGGATCTTCAGGTTTGTCGCCCACATCGTCTTAGTTCGCCACCGTTCTGGAAGCTCCGGCCGCCGGTTGTTCCGGCACCAGCTGCGGTTTCTCCACCAGCCCACCGAGCCAGAAGATGAATGCGATCAGCACGAGGAAGATCAACACGCATGCGCTGATCACCTGAGCTGCAGGACCCAGCGCCGGCGTGGCCGCCCACTGACTCGTGTCGCGCATGACCTCCCATACGTGCCAGTGCTGGCGAATCCCGCTGCGCGCAAAGCCCATCAAACCCATCAGCCAAGTGAACGTCACCACCAAGACGAATAGTGCGTACTGCGATCGTGCCGGCATGTTGCCCCATTGAATCGCGCCCCGTGATTCGGAGCCGCGCAGCATCAACACATCGAGCACCATGACTGCGATGATCGTCGCCAGCACCGCCAGCACCTGGTAGACGCTAAAGCCGATCCGCACGATCGCCGTCACGAAATACCCATAAACCCCGTAGAAGAGCACAATTGCGGCGGACAGAGCGAAGAGTGCGGCTTGGACCATCGTCCCCGCCTTGGCCCAACCGACCACCGGGCGCTTGTTCGCTCGTCGATACATCAGGAATGACAGGAACGTCGTCAAGATCATCAGGTTTACGGCGGTGTTCTTGGCGCTCATGACGCCCAACACACCCAGGAACGGATGGTGAGAGCCGCCCATCGCCTCGAGCTCAGCACGATTGGCGATCATCGTGTGTGGCGTGGCCCAAACAATAACGCCGATGACCAGCACTACGAGCATCCACTTGGTGTACGGGAGGAACCGCTCTGCACCGGGGATGCGCGTCATGCCGACCCACAAGTAGTAGTTGCCAGTCAAGAACAAGACGCCGATCAAGAAGGCCTGAATGATCCACAACCAGCTCATGAAACCACCCATCATGGTGATCCCCATCTGCTGGTTGAACTCGTAGATCTCGCGTCCCAGGTAGTAACCAGCGAACGGCAGGATGATCAGCGCCCCGATCGCGATGAAGTTGCCGACGTACCCCATCCAGTCGTAGTGGGCACGCTCTTCATCGGATTTGGCGGCCAGGAACCGATACGCGGCGTAAGCGCCGACGACGGAGCCCCCGAACACGACGTTCGCGATGATGCGATGGATGTTGATCGGCATCCACGTGGCGTTGTTTATCGCGCTCCACAGCTGTACGACTCCCGGGGATGGATCGGCCGCGATCACCTCCGGTGGACTCATCATGTAGCTCAACCAACTGTCGGCGATAAACATGACCGCCGTGCCCCAGACGTTGAGCAGGATCGCCAACCCCCAGTGCGCGTATTTCGCGGTTCCGCTCTTCCATCGATCCCAGCCGTAGTAATACAAGTAGAGAGTGAACGACTCGAGAAAGAAAAGCCCAGCGTAGATCCACATCGAGACTTCGAAGATCTCCGACAGATGGGCCCAAAAACGGGGGTACAACGTGGTCAGGAAGAAGACCAGGACCGCGCCCCAGATGGCGGTCGCGCTATAGGCGATCAGCAGGAGTCGGGTAAACTCCTTGGCCAGCCTGTCGTAGCGCTGATCGCCTCCAAAGATGCCGATCGCCTCGGCGACCATGGTGAACATCGGGACGCCGAGAACAAACGCCGCGAACATGAGGTGGACTTGCGCAGCGATCCATACCGCGACTCGACTGCCGATGTACGGGAAATCGCCGTACTCGCGGGTGACTACGCCGGCTTCCTGCGCGAATCCCGATTGCACCAGCATTAGCCCGAGGGCTA
>JBDHIC010000135.1:0-5254 GCA_039589035.1 Gemmatimonadota bacterium
CGGTCTCGCCATCGTGACGGAAAACGCCGGCTTCCTGTCGCTGGTTCCTCCGTTGCTGGCGATCACGCTGGCGATCATCAGTCGGCAAGTCTATCCCGCGCTTCTGCTCGGTATCTGGAGCGGATGGCTGATCCTGAGCGCCAACCCGTTGACGGCAGCTGGCGACACGCTCGAGGCGATCGCCGGGGTCGTCTCCGACGCCAGCAACGCCAAGCTGATTCTGTTCTCGCTGGCGATCGGGGCGGTCATCACCCTTACCCAGCGATCCGGAGGGGTCGAGGGGTTCGTGCAGGCGCTGCAGCGTATCGGTGTCGGCAAGACGCGGCGCTCGGCCGGCTTTATGGCGGCGATCGTCGGCACGGTGGTGTTCATCGAGTCGAACATCACGTCGCTTGTAACCGGCACGGTCGCGCGACCGCTTTTCGACCGGCTGAGGATATCGCGCGCCAAGCTGGCGTACATCTGCGATTCGACGTCGGCGCCGATCTGCATCCTGGTGGCGGCCAACGCGTGGGGTGCGTACGTGATCGGGCTTCTTGGCGCCCAAGAAGTGGAGAACCCGGTGGCGGTCTTCGTGGCCGGGATTCCGTTCAACTTCTACGCCATTCTCGCGCTAGTTCTCGTTTATGTCGTCGTCGCGCTCGATTGGAACGTCGGGCCGATGCGCACCGAAGAGGCCGAAACGGCGGCCTTTGGCAAGACCGCTTCCGAGGGGCCGTCGATGCCGGGCGAAGAGGACTCGCTGCTCGATGTGCCGATGAAGCCAGGGGCTCCGGCGCGAGCCACCAACATGATCGTGCCCGTGCTGACGCTGATCTCCATGATGGTGGCGGGGTTGCTCATCACCGGTGACGGTGATCCACTCAAAGGTGATGGCAACACCTCCGTCTTCTGGGCGATCTCGGCTACTATCCTGCTCATGATCGTTCTGTACCGGGCGCAAGGGATCCTCTCGATCGAGGAGGGGACCCGGTACGCGTTGCGGGGGTTCTCGGGCCTGGTACCGCTGGTCGTGGTGCTCGTGCTGGCGATCGCACTCGGGGCTACGTGCAACGAACTGGGCACCGGGTTGTACGTGGCTAGCGTCGTCGAGCGCTTGCTGTCACCGGCGCTCGTGCCGGCATTGCTGTTCCTAGCGGGTGCGTTGGTTTCATTCTCGACCGGCACGTCGTGGGGCACCTTCGCGATCATGATCCCGATCGGTGTACCGATGGTCGATGTGATCGGGCTCCCGCTCCCGCTGGTGCTTGGCGCGGTCTTGTCGGGTGGAATCTTCGGCGATCACTGCTCGCCGATCTCGGACACGACGATCGTGGCTTCGCTGGCGTCGGCGTGTGACCACATCACCCACGTCCGGACGCAGCTGCCATACGCGTTGATGGCGGGCGGCGGAGCGACGATATTGTTTCTCATAAGTGGTTTTGTATCAACTCGTTAGCTCGACGGCGGCGGCGCCCGTCGAGAAAACCGCAAGCGATGGAATAAACACGCCCGCGAGGCGGTTTTTATGAGTGTGAAGAACTGTTCTGAAATTCGGGGTCTCTGCTACCCTTATCTCGATGGCGAGCTGACCGTGGAGCAAGCCGAATGGGTCGAGGTGCACCTGGCGCAGTGTCAGGCGTGCGCGGATCGATTCGGCGATGAGGAGCGGTTCCTGGAGCTGGTCGCTGAAGGCGGTCAGGAAAAAGCTCCGGCTGAGTTCCGGGCGCGGATGGAAGCGTTGTTCGGTGCCGAGGAGCAAACCGTTGAAGTTCATCGCCTACGTCAACCCGTGCTCAAACGACTGGCTGCCCCGCTGGCCGCTGCCGCGGTGCTGCTCCTGCTGGTGCTGCGACCCGGTGACCAAGTGTCGCCACTGTTGGCCGAGGGTTTTGTCGCGGATCACGTCCGCCACGCGTCGATCTGGCCGAGCATCGAGCCGTTCCCGGCCCATGCCGAAGTCCCGCGCCCCCCGGCTGTCCCACACGGTCATGTCGCGGGGCTCAGTCGTTGCACGATCGATGGCCGCACCTACGCACACTACGTCTACGAGGTCGATGGCGAGACGATGTCCGCTTATTTAGCGCTCGATGCTTCTCCCGCGCCGGCGATCGGGACCGCGTCGATCGGGCGCGTGTCGATCGTCACTGTCGACCCACAGCCGGGCGAGCCCGCGGTCGTGTTGACGTCGGGCGACATGTCGGCGGACGAGCTGGCCCAAACCTGGCCCGGCACCTAACCGCAACTTCCCACATTACGTCTTTGTGACACCGTCAAAGGCACGGGCCGGTTGCCCGCGTCTATCCGTCACGTCAGGTTCACGGCGTGTCGACGAAGAGACGAGTGCCAAAGCGCGACGGGGATCGCGCGGCCGAGCTGAGGGACCAGATCGAGGTCCACAATCGGCGCTACCACGTCGAGGACGCCCCGATCATCAGCGATGCTGAGTTCGACGCGCTGATGGCCGAGCTCCAGACGCTCGAAGCCAAGTACCCGTCATTGGTCACACCCGACTCACCCACACAGCGGGTGGGCGGGGAGCCGTTGGCTGCGTTTCCGCGCGCCGAGCATTCGGTCGCGATGTTGTCACTCGACAACGCCCGCGGGGCAGAAGATCTGGCCGAATGGGTGGCGCGCGCGCGACGCGGACTTGATGACCCGGACCTGTTGGCGTTTGTGACCGAGCTCAAGATCGACGGGCTATCGCTTTCGTTGACCTACGAAGATGGCGTCTTCGTGCGGGGCGCTACGCGCGGCGATGGGCGGGTCGGCGAGGATGTGACCGCCAATCTGAAGACGATCACTGAGATCCCGCTGCGGCTGGCAGATTCGCAGCCGCCGCCGCGATTGACGGTGCGCGGAGAAGTGTACATGACGCGCAGTGGCTTCCAGCGTCTGAACGCGGAGCGCGAATCTTCCGACGAGCCACTCTTTGCGAATCCGAGAAACGCCGGCGCCGGCTCCGTGCGGCAGCTCGACCCAAAGGTGACCGCTCGGCGGCCGCTTCATTTCTTCGCCTACACCGTCTTGGGGGCCGAGGGGATCGCCACCCAATCGGACGCGCTCGAGCGGCTGGCCGACTGGGGATTTCCGATCAACACCGAATGGCACCGTCACACTACGCTGGAGCAGTTGACCGCATACTGTGAGGAGTGGCAAGAGAAGCGGGACGATCTCGACTACGAGATCGATGGTGTAGTGATCAAGATCGATTCACTCGAGCAACAGGCGAATCTCGGTAACACCGCCAAGCACCCTCGCTGGGCGGTGGCGTTCAAGTTTCCGGCGGCTGAGGCCCTTTCGGTCGTCAAGGAGATCATGATCACCGTCGGACGGACCGGAAAGCTCACCCCCACGGCAGTCTTGGAACCGGTTCAAATCGGCGGCACGGTGGTCCAGATGGCGGGCCTGCACAACGCCGACGAGGTGGCCCGCAAAGACGTCCGGATCGGCGACACCGTGGTCGTTGCTCGCGGCGGTGACGTCATTCCACAGATCGTCCGCGTGGTACCGGAGAGGCGGTTACGGGGCGCCAAGCCGTTTCGATGGCCCACGAAGTGCCCAGCGTGCGGAACGAAGGTCGTCCGGCTGGAGGGCGAGGTGGCTCACCGATGCCCCAACGCATCGTGCCCGAGCCAGCTCCGCGAGCGGATTCTGCATTGGGGTGGGCGCGGGGCGATGGATATCGATGGGTTGGGGGCCATGCTTGCGCAGCAGCTCGTAAATGAGGGCCTCGTTCACGACCTGGCCGATCTCTACGAGTTGGATCGAGATACACTGGCATCGCTGGATCGAATGGCTGATGTGTCGGCGTCGAACTTGATCGCTGCGCTCGAGCGATCGAAGACGCGTGGTTTCCGCCACGCGTTGTTCGGCTTGGGGATCCGTTTCGTGGGCGGGTCGGTCGCCGACGTCCTGGCTCGGGCGTTCGATTCGATCGATGACTTGATGGGTGCGGATCGCGAAACGCTGGAGGCGATCGACGGGATCGGTCCCAAGGTGGCCGAATCGGTCACATCGTTTTTCGACCGGCCCGAGAATCGTCGCGTGGTCGAACGACTGGTCGACCACGGCGTAGACTTCACCCGCTCCGAAGGGCCGGAATCAGCGGGCTCGCTGGCGGGAGTGACGGTTGTGCTTACTGGCTCGCTGGACGGATTCTCGCGCTCGGAAGCCAAGACGGCGATCGAGTCGCGCGGCGGCCGGGTGACAAACTCGGTCTCCGGAAAGACGACGTACCTGGTGACCGGGGCCGAGCCGGGCACCAAGCTGGCTCGTGCCCGCGAGTTGGGCGTCGAGGTGCTCGACGAATCGGCGTTCCGGGCTCTGCTCGGGGAGGACGCGGGTTAGAGGGGTACGCAGCCCTCCTAGCCGATCTTATATTGTGGTCCATGGAAAACAAGGAACCCACCGAGGAAACCCCCACCGAACCGGCAGAAGAGGCCGCGGCAGCGGACGAAGAGACCGCGCCGCAGACCGTCGACAAGCAGGAGCTCACGTCCGTTCAGCTCCAGGACCTGAAGATGATGCAGGACCGGTTGCTGCGGCTGAGAGCGGAGTTCGACAACTATCGGAAACGCGAGACGCGCGATAAGCGAGCCTCCTGGGAGCGCGCCAAGGGCGATCTTCTCAAGAAGCTCTTGCCCTCCCTCGATGATCTCCACCGGGTCGCGACGCTCAAGCCCGACGAGACTAAGAGCAACGCGGTCATCGACGGGGTCATTCTGGTTGAGCGCAATATGCTCGGAGCGTTGGGTCGCGACGGCTTGAAGGTTGTCGGCGAGCCGGGTGAGACTTTCGACCCGAACATCCACGAAGCGATCGGGATGTGGCCGGCGCCCAAACCCGAGCAGCAAGGCACGATTGCGGCCGTCACGATGCGCGGCTACCAGTTTGGTCGCCAACTTCTGCGACCAGCTCAGGTTCAGGTGTACGAGGGGGGTGCCGCCGAAGAGGATCTCCCCGACAGCCCGGCCACCGGAGCAGACACGGCAGGCGCCGAGGCTACGACCTAAAGGCCGGCCGTCTTGGCCGCCACCGACTACTACAAGGCGCTCGGCGTTCCCGAGGGAGCGAGCGCCGGCGACATCAAGAAGGCCTACCGCAAGCTCGCTCGCCAATTCCATCCCGATGCTAATCCTGGCGACCCGGTCGCCGAGGAGCGTTTCAAGGAGATCTCGGCCGCCTATCAGGTGTTGTCAGATCCTGAAAAACGGCGCCAGTACGATCAGATGCGGCGCTTTGGCGCTGGTGGCATGGGCGGTTTCGGTACCGG
>JBDHIC010000136.1:0-5172 GCA_039589035.1 Gemmatimonadota bacterium
AATCCGATCGTCTGCGGCCACTTGAGGGCAATTTCCGTACCGATCTCCTCGAGCGTGCGTTCCGCCAACGGCTCATAGGCTTCGTACTCCAAGTGCCGTACCGCTTTGCCCTCAAAGGACTTACGCGTTGTCCCAGCGAACACGGCGATCGCCCCAGCGGCGGTATCGGCGACGCTGCCTACCACCCCTGCTACGTCCAGTGGCCCATCAGTTATTTCGAATTCTGTGCGCATCGTTACAGAAAACTGCCGGCAGCAGAAGCAAAACGGGAGTGCCAGCCGTTAGCCACCACTGACCGGGGGGATGATGGCGACCTCGTCGTCGGGCTCGATTGACGCGTCGGCTTCGACATAGCGCTGATTGACGACCAATCGAGAGCGACCCAGGAGTGGCACCAGACCCGGATGCGCCGTCGAAAGCGCATCGACAACCTTCGCCGCGGTTACTGGTGTCGATAGCTCCATGACCGTTCGGCCGCACCCGGCCGCTTCGCGAGCCGGTCCAAACAACAGCACGGTGATGCCCGACGATGGGCTCAATGCGAAGCCGTCTCGACGCGATCTACTTCCGGCACCGCGCGCGAGACCGACGAAGACTCCAGGTGCCGATTAAAGAATGCCGCTACGCGGGCTGAGTACGCCGGCCGATCGGTGAAGTACGCGCCACAGTGATGGGCGCCTTTCACGAACCACGCCTCGTGCTTCTCGGGTGCTATGGCAATCAGTCGCTCGGCCTGCTCGCGGGGAATCAACGCATCCTGGGAGCCGTGGATCACGAGTACCGGCTTGTCGGCCAACTTTGGCATCGCCGCCTCAGGTGCTATGGCCTCGAACGGTGGTTTGCCCCACCGCCGGTGCCACCATTCAACCGCCGAGAGGAACAAGCGACCGTCCAACCATCCGCGCAGGTAGTGTTGTGATTCCTGACGCGCCACGTGCTCGAGCATCGTCCGCTGGCTCGCGAATACGCTGTCGACCGCGATTGCCGCAACGCGCGGATCGGAACCGCCCATCAAGGCGACCACGCCGCCCATCGAGTAGCCTAGCAGTCCTATCGTTGCCCGCGGCACCCGGTTGTTCGCCACGTCGAGCGCAGCCTTTAGGTCTTCCTGTTCCCACAACCCCATCGAGATGTTGGCTCTATCGCTCGTGCCTCGGCCACGAAAGTCGAACAGGAGCACGTTGAATCCGGCGCGCCACAAGTAGCTCGAGATCCCCAGTAGCTGCGCCTTGTGGCCGCGGTAACCGTGCATGACGATGATCACCCGTCGACTGTCGGGTCGTGGCAGAAACCAGCCGTGCAGCCGCACGTCGTCAGCGGTCTTGAAATGGATCGGTGAGAATTCGAGATCGAGCTCCCACGGTGTGAAGGCGAAGTTGGCGTCCGGTCTAGAGGAGGGCGGCCGATTGATGCGCCAGGCACCGAACCACCCCATCAGGAGCCATAGACCTGTCGCCAGGGCGAGCAAACCCAAGCCCACTCCAGCGGCGATTGCGACCCCGACCGTCACTCGGCGCTCTGTCGCGCCTCGGAGGTAATCGAGCGATCCCGTCCACCGCGTTTGGCGGTGTAGAGTGCCTGATCAGCCCAAGCGATGAGCGCATCCTGGCGGTGCTCGGGACTGGTGAAGTCTTCGGACCCGAACGGCATACAAGCCACTCCGCACGATATCGTCAATGGCTTCCCCTGTAGTGCCTCGAAGTAATGGGCTTTGACCTCCCGGCGCATCCGCTCCGCCTGGCGAAACGCCCCGGCCATGCCCGTCTCCGGGAGCAGAACGGCGAACTCCTCACCCCCGTAGCGAGCAACAAGATCTGTCTCGCGGACCGTTCGCACCAGTACGCTCGCCAACTCTTTGAGAACTGCGTCCCCGCGCTGGTGACCAAAGGTATCGTTGACGTTCTTGAAGTGATCGAGGTCGAGGAGGATCAACCCCAAATCGGAGTTGTACCGCTCGGCGCGCTTGAACTCGTCTTCGAGCCGCTGATAGAAGTGACGGTGGTTGTACAGGCCCGTGAGGTCGTCGGTGTTGGCGAGTGTCGACAACCGCTGATTGTCAACCGCCGCCTGCTCGTACAACGCCGCGTTGGTGAGACCGTTGGCAGCCGCGCTGGCTACGACTTGAGCAAAGCGAATCTCGGGTCGTGTGTACGGCCTGTGCTCGCGCGAAGAGAGCAACACGTACTCCCCCAATTGCTTGTGTACGTCGAGCGGAACGATCAACACTGACTTGCGCCCCGGAATGCGCTCCGTCACGTCCGCCAACAGCGGATCGTTATCCGTATCGTCGATCACCACCACCCGGCGCTCAGACGCCGCCTTGAGGATCTCCGGATACTCTTCCAAGCTGAGCTCCTGGTTCCGCATCTCCGGTTCCTCTCGGGTCGCGACCAAGTACCCTGTCCGCTCGTCGATCACTTTGATTAGCGACACCCGGTCCGACTTGACCACCGCGCCGAGCTCGCTCACGATCGTGAACAAGACCTCGTCGCTGTCCAGGGATGAGCTGACCGCCTGGGAAATGCGCAGCATCGCGGCGAGATCATCGTGGTATCGCTTGACCTCCAGGTTGGTACGAATCCGCGCGTCGAGCTCGTCGAAGAAAAACGGCTTCGTGACGTAGTCGGACGCTCCTGCCTCGAGCGCAACGACCACATCCTCGCGCCCGCTCTTGGCGGTCAGCATGAGGATCCGCACGTCCTTGAGGCGGGGGTCCTGCTTGAAGATGCGACATACCGCGAGACCATCGACCTCGGGCATCATGACGTCGAGGAGCACCAGGTCCGGGGGTTCCTGGCGGGCTATCTCTAGTGCTTCACGTCCATTTCTGGCTACAGACGTCCGATACCCCTTGAATTGCAACATTGTGGTCAGCGTGTCGCAAATCGAGGGATCGTCGTCGACGACCAGGATGTGGGCATCCAGGACCGCGTCGCGGGGTGCCTCTGTGGCGGGCGCCTTCAGACAGCTTCACTCCTCTTCGGGTCGCAGGGGGAGCTGCTCCACGACCGTATCTTGTGACGAAGCAGCGCTCTCTGCCTCGTCGTCAAGCACGACCCGTGCCACGTCCCCTACGCGATGACCCTCCTCGAGGTTGATCAGCTTGACACCCTGCGTGGCGCGACCCATCACCCGCACCCCCTTGACCGGGAAGCGGATGATAATACCGCCGGTCGTCACGACCATGAGCTCGTCCTCTTCTACAACCTCTCTGACCGCCACCAGCGGCCCGGTCTTCTTGGTCGGCTTGAGGGTCTTGATACCCTTCCCGCCACGGTGGGTGACCCGATAATCCGCGATTCGGGTCCGCTTGCCGAAGCCGTTCTCGGTTACCGCCATCAGCGCGTTGTTCTCGTTTCGAACAACCACCATCCCGAGCACGCCGTCGTCCTTGCCTTGCAACGTGATTCCCTTCACTCCACGAGTCGCACGACCCATGTCACGAACTTCTTCTTCCGAGAATCGAATCGCTTGCCCTTTCTTGGTGGCCAAGATCACGTCGTTCGCGCCGTCGGTGAGCTGGGCATCAATCAGACGGTCGTTATCGTCGATGTTGATCGCGATGATGCCCCCCCGACGGGGATTGCCGTATGCCGACAGCACCGTCTTCTTGATAATGCCGCTCTCGGTCGCCATCACCACGTGGTGCTCGTCGTCGAACTCGCGAACGCTGATGACGCCGGCCACTTGATCACCGGGGTCGAGCTCCAACAGGTTGACGATCGGTCTCCCGCGACTCACTCGGCCGGCCTGTGGGATATCGTACACCTTGAGCCAATGACACTGACCGCGTTCGGTCAGCACCAACAAGTAGTCGTGTGTAGTTGCCACGTACAAGCGCTCGATCCAGTCGTCGTCCTTGGTACCCATCCCGGTTATGCCACGCCCGCCGCGCCGCTGGCGTCGATACGTTGTCGCGGCGATGCGCTTGATGTAACCGGTATGGCTGATCGTCACGACCATGTCTTCTTCGGCAATCAGGTCCTCCATCGATAAATCAGCACCACCGGGGAGGATCTCGGTCCGCCGTTCATCGCCGTACTTGTCAGACAGCTCTGTGAGCTCGTCTTTGATCAGTTGCATACGCATTCGCTCGGACCCGAGCAGCTCCTTGAGCCGAGCGATCGTCTCCAGAAGGGCCTGGTACTCTTCCTCCAGCTTGTCGCGCTCGAGCCCGGTTAGCCGTGCCAGCCGCATGTCCAGGATCGCTTGGGCCTGGCGCTCGCTCAAGCCGAACTCCTCCATCAGCGCCGATCGTGCGGCCTCCGTGTCGTCCGCCGATTTGATCAGCTGTACGACCGCGTCGATGTTTTCGAGCGCTATCCTCAGGCCTTCCAGGATATGGGCCCGGGACTCCGCCTCCTCTAGCTCGTATTGAGCCCGCCGCACGACAACATCGTGGCGATGGGCCACGAAGCGTTCGAGCATCTCCTTGAGCCCCATCTCCTTGGGGATGTTGTCGACGAGCGCCAAGTTGATGATCCCGAACGTCCACTCCATCTGCGTTGACTTGTAGAGATTGTTGAGCACGACCTCGGGGATCGTGCCCTTCTTGAGCTCGATCACGACTCGCATCCCGTCGCGATCGGACTCGTCCCTCAGGTCTGAGATCCCCTCGACCCGCTTTCTACGCACCAAGTCGACGATCTGCTCGATCAACCTGGACTTGTTGATCTGGTATGGGATCTCGGTGATGACGATCGCCTCGCGCCCGTTGGCTTTGGTCTCCGTCACCGCCCTCGCGCGCATCGCGATCTTGCCACGGCCGGTCTCGTACGCGGCGCGGATCCCAGCCCGGCCGCGGATAAACCCGGCCGTCGGGAAATCTGGCCCCCTGACGTGTTCCATTAGTCCATCGAGGTCGATCTCAGGATCGTCGATCAACGCGCACGCGGCGGCGACCACTTCGCGCAGATTGTGGGGTGGGATGTTCGTCGCCATGCCGACCGCGATGCCGCTAGCGCCGTTGATCAGCAGGTTGGGGAGCTTCGACGGGAGCACTGCTGGCTCCGTCAGTCGGTCATCGAAGTTGGGGGCAAAGTCAACGGTGTTCTTATCGATGTCTGCCAGCAGCTCCGTCGCCACCGAAGCCAGGCGGATCTCAGTGTACCGATAGGCCGCTGCGGGATCGCCGTCCACTGAACCGTAGTTGCCCTGGCCGTCGAGCAGCGG
>JBDHIC010000137.1:0-5413 GCA_039589035.1 Gemmatimonadota bacterium
CATGCCTGTGATAAGGTCGAGAATGAGATCAAGGATAGTCGAGTCATTAGAATGCGAATAGAGCAACTGCGTGAACGAATCGCATCATGATTCTGAGTGTTCGAACAACGGTGGGAAGCATGGGGATTCTCTGGGGGCTCTCGCGAGCTTTTGAAAACTTCCCCGTTCACCACAGCTCTGTCCACAGACTAATCAGATGACCGAGCCACCGGTCATAAATGTCAGAGACCCCATGCTAACTGAGGTTTCAGGTTATAGCGATACGTCATTCCACAAGTCACGCATCCCTATTTCTACTACTTAGTGAAGTTATAAGTAGAACCAGAACAGAATTTATTCGGGGATAATTATTACCGGTTGGAGGTAAGCAAGATGCAGTTCACGATTGGACAGGCGGAGTTTCTCGACACACTGAGTGCGGTTTCGAATATCGTTCCGACTCGAACACCGCTTCCGATTATTGGCAACTTGATGCTCGTGGCGGATGACGACGCGCTTCAAGTCTCGGCTACCGATCTTGATCTATCGGTTACCATGAATATCGCTGCGAGCGTGAACAAACCAGGAACCGTAACTCTTCCAGCAAAGAAGCTGACCGACATGATACGGGCGTTGCCAGCAAGTCCGGTGCGTGTCAAAGGCAAAAACGAGCATGTCACTATCGAGTGCGAGACCAGCCACTTCAAGATTCATGGTCTACCTGCCGACGATTTTCCGAGCTTTCCAGAGTTGAATTTCGATGCGGGGCTTACCGTCACAGCGGGGACAGTTGAAAAACTGGCGGCGCATACGCGCTTCGCCGCTTCAACCGAGGATACGCGACCTATTCTCAATGGTGTTCTGTGGGAACTTGAGGATGAGAAGATGCAGATGGTGGCCACGAACGGTCACCGACTGGCGCGGTACATCATGCAGGGGTCCAATGGCGGCAGCGGTACGTCACAGAGCGTGATCGTAGCTCCGAAAGCTCTGGCGCAGGTAGGTCGGATCTTCGCACCCGATGACGAGTTGAAGGTCGCAATGGATGAGCGGCAGATCGGTTTTAAGGGCGATCGCGGTGTTGTCTTCAGTCGACTTATCGAGGGACCCTACCCGAATTATGAACAGGTTATTCCGGTCGACAACGACAAACTGGCGCGCGCTGACAAGGAACGACTCATGGCAGCACTGCGGAGGATGGCTGTCATGGCGAGCGATCAGACGCATCGCGTTCGCCTGTCAATCGATGAAGACACGATGCGATTCCACGTCTCTACGCCAGACGTGGGTGAGGCAAGCGACGAAATCCCCTGCACGTACGAGGGCGACCCGATCGATATCGGGTTCAATGCGAACTACTTGTTGGAAGTCCTCCGCTACGTTGACACCGACGAAGTCGAGATCACCTTCAAGGCTCCCGAGAGGGCCGCTATCTTGCGCCCGACAGGCGATGATCAAGACACCTATTTGTGTCTCGTGATGCCCCTACGGCTGCAAGAATAATAGCTCGTCACGTATTGCCCGAAGTCCTTATGAGAGTTAATTTTAAGGGTGTTTCAGGGTAACCGTGACGGAGCCGCCTGGTGCGGCTGATTGAGGTCGGTCTCGACCACTTCCGAAACTTGGCTTCCGTGACCCTCGAGGTGTCCCCCGCCGGAGCTGTTTTGGTGGGCTCAAACGGGCAGGGGAAGAGCAATTTTCTCGAGGCTCTCCACTACCTCGCGCGTTTCCGGTCGTTCCGCGGTACGAGGCACGCGGACTCGATCGCCTTTGGTGCCGAGCATTTTCGGGTCGAGGGTCATGTGGTGTGTGGAACGGGTCAAAGCCGGAGGGTGGCTGTGGCAGCCGATCGTCGGACACGACGGGTTTCGCTTGACGGGCAAGCGGTCGCCCGCCCCGCGGATGCGGCCGGTTCTGTGCTCGCCGTACTCCTAGCCCCGGCCGACTTGGCGATCATCGGCGGTGGTCCGGACCAGCGGCGGCGGTATCTCGACGGTTTGTTGACCTCGACGTCGCGGCGGTACGCGCGGGCTCTTCCGGTGTATGAACGGGCACTGCGACAGCGGAACGAGCTGTTACGGCAGTGGCCCCCGGTCGCCGGGCCCGAGCTTGCATCGTGGGATGCGACGCTCATAGAGACCGGCATGCCGATCGTTCTCGAGAGGGCCGTTATCGCTGGCCGGCTGGCGCGCCGGTTCGCGGATGTCGGCGCACAGGTCGCGGGAGCCGTCGACCGGCTCGGGTACGAGCTCGAGTATCGGCCTTCAGTTCCGGTTTCTGCTGACTCGACGTCGAACGCCGAGAGTATCGCGGCCAGCTGGCGGCAAGCGCTGACCGATAGCCGGCAGCGGGATCAGCGGCAGGGCTGGACCACCGTGGGGCCGCATCGGGACGAGCTCCTCATTCAACTGGGTGGCCATCGACTGGCGCAGTTTGGATCACAGGGGGAGCAGCGCACGGCGGCGATCGCACTGCGACTCGCGGAGGCCGAACTGCTCGAGAGCGAGAGTGGGCACGTGCCTGTCTTGCTACTCGACGACGTGTTCTCGGAGCTCGATGAGGATCGGGCCGGCCGCCTGCTGAAGTGGCTTGGTGATCGTCACCAGAAGTTTGTGACGACTCCGCGGCCGTTGCCGCAACTTGGGAACGGTCTGGTGCAGTGGCGTGTGGATGATGGACGGATCGCGCCTCGCTTGGCCGCGGCGTGACGTGAGTAAGGGGGCGCGACGTGTGCGTCGCATTGGCGGTGTGCTTGACACCGTGTTGGACGACCTTGGCGTTGCGTCAGCGATCGAGCAGCACGCCGTTTTTCGCGAATGGGAGTCCCGCGTGGGACGTGAGATCGCGCGCGCGGCTCAGCCGCATCGCGTGGACGGAGAGACGTTGCTCGTGAACGTCACCAGCTCTGCTTGGATGAGCGAGCTATCGCTGCGTCAGAACGAGTTGTTAGAGCGACTGAACAGGGGTCGCAGAAAGACCTGCGTAAAGCGATTGATCTTTCGAATGGATCCGAGAGCGAAGGGATAATGTCGATGGCGAAAACCAAGGTCAAGCCGGGTACTGCGAAAACGAACCGCAAGCAAAGCAGCCGAAACTCTGAAGCCGCGCGTGACTACGGTGCCGACAAGATTCAGGTGCTGCAGGGTTTGGAGGCGGTTCGCAAGCGACCCGGGATGTACATCGGTTCCACCGGGGCACGAGGCCTTCATCACTTGGTGTACGAGGTTGTCGACAACGCGGTCGACGAGGCGATGGCCGGTTTCTGTGACGAGATCTCGGTAACAATCAAGGGGGATAGCGAAGTACAGGTAGTCGACAACGGTCGCGGTTTTCCGGTTGACATCCATCCAACAGAGAAGAGACCGGGCGTCGAAGTCGCCATGACGACGCTGCACGCTGGAGGAAAGTTCGACCACACCTCATATAAGGTTTCCGGTGGTCTTCATGGGGTAGGCGTGTCGGTCGTCAACGCGTTGAGCGAGTGGCTAGAGGTGGAAGTCATGCGCGACGGCAAGCGGTATCACCAGCGGTATGAACGTGGGGATAAGGCCAGCGAACTGAACATCGTTGGCGACACGGAAGAAACCGGGACGATCGTCAGTTTTCGACCCGACCCCGACATCTTTCCGGATCTGGATTATCAATACGACACTTTGGTTTCTCGTCTCCGCGAGTTGGCGTTCCTGAATGCTGGGGTTCGGATCACGATTACCGACGAACGGAACGACACACCAAAACACGGTGAGTTCCAGTACCAAGGCGGCTTGGTGGAGTTTGTCAAGTACTTGAATCGGAACAAGAAAGCGATTCACAAGAAACCGATGATCGTCAGCACGACGCGGGAAGAGGTAGAGGTGGAGTGCGCGATTCAGTACAACGAATCGTATACAGAAACTCTTCTGACGTTTGTAAACAACATCAACACGCACGAAGGTGGCACCCACCTCTCCGGTTTCAAAGCCGCGCTGACGCGAACGCTGAATGCGTACGCGAACGATCGAAACCTGTTCAAGAAGGCCGACTTCACGCTTAGCGGTGATGACGTGCGGGAAGGACTGACCGCTGTTCTGTCGGTGAAAGTGATGGAGCCGCAATTCGAGGGTCAGACCAAGACGAAGCTCGGCAACTCCGAAGTGCGGGGCATCGTCGAAGCGGCGATGAACGAAGCGCTCGGCACCTGGCTCGAGGAGAACCCGTCGTCAGCACGGTCACTCATCACAAAGGCGATGCAAGCCGCGCGGGCACGCGAGGCGGCGCGCAAGGCTCGGGACCTGACGCGGAAGAAGTCTGCGCTCGACACAGGTGTTCTACCGGGGAAGCTCGCCGATTGTTCGATCGACGACCCGACGCTATCGGAGTTGTACCTCGTGGAGGGTGACAGCGCCGGCGGCAGCGCCAAGATGGGTCGTGATCGCAACTATCAGGCGATCCTGCCGCTCAGGGGCAAGATCCTCAACACGATCAAAGCGCGCGTCGATAAGGTCCTATCGAACGAGGAGATCCGGACCATCATCACGGCCATCGGAACCGGCTTCGGTGAGGACGAGTTCAAGCTCGACGACGCCCGGTACAACAAGATCATCATCATGTGCGACGCGGACGTTGACGGGGCCCACATTCGGACTCTGCTGCTGACATTCTTCTTCCAGTGGATGCGAGAGTTGATCGAGGCGGAGCGCGTGTACATCGCGCAACCACCGCTGTATCGCGTGTGGAAGGGTAAGAAGGAGTTCTACGCCTACGACGACGCCGAACGCGACCGTGCCGTCGAGCGGCTCGGGGGTAACGGGGTCAATGTCCAGCGCTATAAGGGATTGGGCGAGATGAATCCGGATCAGCTCTGGAAGACGACGATGGACCCGGAATCACGGACGATTCAGCGAGTAACAATGGAGGATGAAACTCAGGTCGTCGAGTTGTTTAACAAGCTGATGGGTGAGGAAGTCGAGCCGCGAAAGGCATTCATAAAGGAACACGCACGCTTTGTCCGCAACCTGGATGTGTAGGTCGGTGCTGAATCCTAAGACGATCGCAAACGATAAGGATGAGGTAAGCACAAATGGTCGTTGAACCCAGAGAGAGGATCGTAACGCGGTACATCGCCGACGAGCTGAAGGAGTCGTTCATTGATTATTCGATGAGCGTGATTGTCGCTCGCGCGTTGCCCGATGTGCGCGACGGGCTGAAGCCGGCACCGAACCGGCCCTACAAAAAGAGCGCGACCGTTGTCGGAGATGTGCTCGGTAAGTACCACCCGCATGGCGATGGCGCTGTGTACGACGCGATGGTGCGCATGGTGCAGCCTTTTTCGTTGCGTTATCCGCTGCTCGACGGCCAGGGCAACTACGGTTCAGTGGACGGCGATCCCGCAGCGGCCTATCGGTACACTGAGATCCGCCTGGCTTCGGTGGCGACGGAGCTGCTGGCAGACATC
>JBDHIC010000138.1:0-5119 GCA_039589035.1 Gemmatimonadota bacterium
TGCTTCTCGTTTACGCCCCCGTAGCTCAGGTGGATAGAGCAGCGGTTTCCTAAACCGCAGGTCGTGCGTTCGAATCGCGCCGGGGGCCCCAGGAACTTCATAACATTTAAAGTGATTTCGAGACGATGAGCCGTAAGCGATTAGCAAAACATCAGTTAAAGCGGGATAGATTCGTTGAGCAGACGTTCGACTGGGCACACTGGGCCGAGACCCACCGGCGTCAGTTCCTTATCGGGGCCGCCGCGATCGCGGTGGCTTTGGGTGCTTTCTTCGTGTTCCGGACGATGTCGCGAAGCGCCGAGGAGGACGCCTCGGGCGCCTACCTCGAGGCTCGGCAGGCGTACTTCGCCGGAAACTTCCCGCTGGCGGCGGCTGATTTGGAGGATTTTGTCCGCCGACACGGCGATACGTCGTTTGCCGACGACGCCCGGTTCTTTAGGGCCGACGCGCTCTATCAGGCCGGGAATGACGAGGCTGCTGCCGAGGCGCTCGAGGAGTTCTTGAGCCGCCACGGGGACTCACCTTTTGCCCAGACGGCGCGGCTCCTGAGCGCCACGGTCTATGCTCGACTGAACCGCTACGGAGACGCTCAAGCGGCATACGAGCGAGCCATCGAGCAGGCTGGCTTTGATGCTGAACGGGCCCGTGTTCGCGAGGAGTTGGCACGTCTGCACGAGAGCCAAGGCGACAACGCCTCTGCTGCCGAGGAGTACCGCCGCGTCGCGGAGTTGGTCCCTGAGACCGAGACAGCGGCCCGGGCGCTGCGTCGAGCGGCCGAGCTGTCCGTAGAGCCACTGGCGGTCGGGGGGAACGCGCCCGACGGCTCCTAGGGGCTCTTGTGGGACGAGAAGAGCCCCAGAGACCCTATGGCGCATAACGTATCTTATGTAAACTCACCGGTGGCGTAGCCACACCTGCCCTCTCTTCCTCCCAAACCGTTCCCGCCTCAAACGCGTATAGCCTAAGCCTTGGGTCGTGGTTTGGATCGCGAGGTGGGATCCGAGGACCCGCGCCGCCCGCCACGCTGACGCGGAATACATCCGGCCACGACAACCGTAAGAGCCTCCCAGTGGGGGTTTCGCTTACGATCCTGACGGGAATACTGGACAAACTTTATCCGGTTTAGCTATGTTCCTCGCCTTGAGCCCCGGAGATCGGGATCTAGCTATGAATACCGTGACCTTGAACCGCCCGCGGGCGGTGGATCAACTCGCTTGCGTCGGAAACACGCCGCTACTGCGTCTTCGATCGCTTGAGGCGGAGACCGCTCCAGTTCGGCTTTATGCCAAAGCCGAGCACCTCAACCCGGGGCACTCGGTCAAGGATCGTGCAGCGCTGCGCATGATCGTTGAGGCTGAGCGAGAGGGCGCGCTCTCCGCAGACAAATCGATCTTGGACGCGACCAGCGGAAACACCGGGATCGCCCTGGCATGGATCGGCGCTGGGCGCGGTTATAGGGTCGCGCTCTGTCTACCGGCTAATGCCAGTGCCCCGCGACTCAGGACGCTCCGCGCGCTGGGAGCCGAGTTGTTCCTCACCGACCCGCAAGAATCCCACGACGGGGCATACCGAGAGGCACAGCGCCTCGCAGCTGCCTTCCCGGACCGGTACTGGTACGCAAACCAATACGACAACCCTGAAAACTGGCGCGCTCACTACGCGACGACCGGACCGGAGATCTGGCGCCAATCCGAGGAACGAGTAACGCACTTTGTGGCCGGCATCGGCACGAGCGGGACGCTTATGGGCATCGGTCGGTTTCTTCGTCAACAGCGGCCCGACGTCAAGCTGCTCTCGGTCCAACCGGACTCCCCCCTACACGGGCTGGAGGGTCTGAAACACCTCGAGACCGCGTTTCAACCGGGGATCTACGACTCTGCATTGCCTGACGAAGTGCGAGTCGTCCGGACCGAGGACGCGCAGGCCATGGTGCGTCGGTTGGCTCGCGACGAGGGGCTGCTAGTCGGGAATTCTGCCGGGGCCAATGTCAATGCGGCTTTTGAGCTCGCCCAAAGCCTCCCCAGCGGAGTCGTCGTTACGATCCTCTGCGACCACGGTAGCAACTATCTCAACGAAGCGTTTTGGGAGGAGTAGGGACGTCATGAAGATACAGCTCGAGAACGGCGTTTTGCAGCAGGTCCAGGCGCATGCAGAGTCGGGTTACCCGGCAGAAGTCTGTGGCTTTCTGCTAGGCTCGCTCGATTTGGAGAAACGTGAAATCCGCGTCGAGGGAGGCCGCCCCGCGACCAATGAGCGGGTCGACGCTGCCCACCGTCGTTACCTGATCGAACCCGCGGAGTATCGGACGGCAGAGCGAGAGGCGACCGACGCAGGCACACAAATCGTTGGCATATACCATTCGCATCCAGACGCCCCAGCGGAACCGTCGACGTTTGATCTGACTCACGCCTGGCCCAACCAGGTTTACATCATTGTCTCGGTGAATCATGGTGCGGCCGGTGACTTGAAGGGCTGGGTCTTAACCCATGATCGGCAGTCATTTAACCAAGTTAAAATCTCGGATTATGACGCGAGGCGATCACCGGCTCGCGTGGAAGGAGCGACATGCCTGAGGTTCTAGTTCCAACCCCGCTTCGACCCTACACTGGCAATCAGGCCCGGCTGCGTGTCGAGGGCGAGACCGTCGGCCAGGCGCTCGACGCGCTGGTCCGAAGACATCCGGATCTTAGGTCCCATTTGTACGGAGAGGACGGTGCGCTGCGCAACTTCGTCAACGTTTACGTCGGCGAGGAAGACATCCGTTACCGCCAACAGGAGGATACCGTAGTCGCGCCGGATGAGGAGATTTCCATCGTGCCGTCTGTTGCTGGTGGCATCGAGGCTCTCGCCGAAGCGCCGCCGATCGAGTTCTCGAACGAGGAGATTCGTCGGTATAGTCGCCACCTCATCATGCCCGAGGTGACGCTCGGTGGTCAGCGGAAGCTGAAGGCGGCGAACGTTTTGCTGGTGGGGGCCGGGGGGCTTGGGTCGCCGCTGGCGCTTTATCTCGCGGCGGCCGGTGTCGGTCGTGTCGGGATCGTCGACCACGACGTTGTCGACGAATCCAACTTGCAACGACAGGTCCTTCACGGCACGCGCGACGTCGGCCGGCCAAAGCTCGAGTCGGCTCGTGATCGATTGCACGACGTCAACCCACATATCGTCGTAGAGACGCACGAGACGCGGCTGACGAGCGCCAACGCGCTCGAGCTTCTGGCTGACTATGACATCGTGGCGGATGGAACCGACAACTTCCCCACCCGCTATCTCGTCAACGACGCATGCGTGTTATTGGGCAAGCCGAACGTTTATGCCTCGATCTTCCGGTTTGACGGTCAGGCATCGGTATTTGGTGCACCCGGAGGGCCATGCTATCGGTGTCTGTATCCGGAGCCGCCGCCGCCAGGCCTCGTTCCGTCGTGCGCCGAGGGTGGTGTGCTCGGGGTGTTGCCGGGGCTCCTGGGCACGATACAGGCGACCGAGACGATCAAGCTCATTCTGGGAATCGGCGAGCCGCTCGTAGGTCGGCTGCTCTTGATCGACGCGCTGGGCCTTACTTTTCGGACACTACAACTCAGAAAAGACCCGTCGTGTCCTGTATGCGGGGAGAACCCGACGCTGCAGGAATTGATCGACTACGAGCAGTTCTGCGGGATCGGGACTGTTCAAGATGGACGCATCAGTTCAGACATCGAGGAAATCACCGTTTTGGAGTTGCGCGCCGCCATGGACCGCGGTGACGACGTGACTCTGCTCGACGTGCGCGAACGGCATGAATGGCAAATCTGCCACATCGACGGAGGGCAGTTGCTACCGCTGTCCGAGCTCCAAGCGCGAATGCACGAGCTCGACACGAGCCGGACGTACTATGTGCACTGCAAGTCCGGTGTGCGCAGCGCAGAGGCGATCGAGCGGCTTCAGGAGGCGGGTTTTACTCGTCTGAAGAACGTGGCCGGTGGCATCGCGGCGTGGGCGGAGCAGATCGATCCGACGATGCCGACTTACTAGCGTCGTCGCGAATCTTCAGACGATCCGGAAGTAGTCGACCAGGGTGCAGCGCCGACGGCGAACGAACGTTCGGGCGGACGTGGGACCCTCACCGGTGGGCGTGGAGATCGTCATCGCGGTCGGTCCCTCACCCCCAAAGCCCAATCCGGCCAGGTTGGGTCCGTTTTTGACGAAGATCGAGCAGTTCATCTCGACCGCCATGCGATGTAGATGGTCGAGCACCTTGGAGTGCATGCAGGCGGTGTGCTTGAAGCCGTGCTCGAGCTCGACCGCCCAGTCGATGGCCGTATCGACGTCGGGACAGCGGATGAGCGGCAAAACGGGTGTCAGCAGCTCGAGCATGGCAAACGGGTGATGACGATCGGTCTCGGCGAGCAACAGCTTGGTTCCCTCGGGCACTCGTTTCCCGATCAACTCCGCTAACACCGACGGATCCTTGCCTACGTACTCCTTGTTCATTCGCGGCTCGGGGCCCGGGTAATCGTTCAACATCGCCCGCGCCAACGCCTCGGCTTCGTCCGATGTCAGCAGCACGGCTGCGTTGCGTTGTAGCTCCTCGAGTAGCTCGTCGGCGATCGGCGCTTCGGCCAGGATCTCTTTTTCACACGTGCAGACGACGTTGTTGTCGAACGATGCGCCGGCGACGATGTCGGCTGCTGCGCGGGAAAGATCGGCGCTCGCGTCAACAACGACCGGTGGATTGCCGGGCCCGGCCGCAATGACCCGCTTGGTCGACTTCTGGGCGGCCCGAACGACCGCTCCCCCACCGGTGACGACCAACAGATCGATCCCACGGTGGTGAAAGAGTTGTTGGGCAGCTTCGATCGAAGGCTCAGCGACAGCTGTCAGCAGAGTACGCGGCCCCCCCACTTCGGCGGCGGCCGCGTTCATGAGGTGGATCGTCCGGTTGGTGACACCTTTGGCCTGAGGGTGAGCGCCAAAGACGACGGCGTTACCAGCGGCGATCATCGAGATCCCGTTGTTGATGATCGTGGCGGCCGGATTGGTCGAGGGGGTGACCGCGCCGATCACGCCCCACGGCGCCAGCTCGGTCAACGTCAGACCGTGGTCACCCGACAAGATTTCAGGTTGCAGGTCCTCGGTCCCCGGG
>JBDHIC010000139.1:0-10223 GCA_039589035.1 Gemmatimonadota bacterium
TCAAGCCGGTCAACATGCTCGGCGGGTACGGACAGTTCACGTACCACTTCAATTACTGGGGACCGACCGGCGTCAACCGGGACACCCACATCCTCGTGCGCAAGCTCGAGGGTGTTCCCCGCTGGTGACGAGAGGACGACTATGAATATCCGCGCTCAGGTTTCGATGGTCTTCCACCTCGACAAGTGCATCGGATGCCACACGTGCAGTCTGGCGTGCAAGAACATCTGGACCGATCGCAAGGGCACCGAATACATGTGGTGGAACAACGTCGAGACCAAGCCCGGGACCGGATATCCCACCCTCTGGGAGGACCAGGACAAGTACAAAGGGGGGTGGAAGCTCGGGAAGGACGGCAAGCTCGGCCTGAAGCTCCAGGGCAAGGCGAAGACCCTCGGCAACCTCTTCTACAATCGGAGCCTGCCGGTCCTCGACGATTACTACGAGCCGTTCACGTACCGTTATCAGGATCTGTTCGATGCGCCGGCGTCCGACGATCAGCCCACGGCGAGACCGATCTCGATGGTGACCGGCAAGGAGATGGATATCGAAGCCGGTCCGAACTGGGACGACGACCTGAGCGGGTCACCGCTGTACGCCGAGAATGACTTCAACCTCGACGATCTCTCCGACGCCGAGAAGGCGGCGCTCTTCGAGACCGAGCGGATCGTTCATTTCTATCTACCCAGAATTTGTAATCATTGTCTGAACGCGGGTTGTGTCGCAGCGTGCCCAGCGGGCGCGATCTACAAGCGGGGCGAAGACGGGATCGTGCTCGTGAACCAGGACAAGTGCCGTGCCTGGCGCATGTGCATCTCCGGTTGCCCCTACAAGAAGGTCTACTACAACTGGGGCACTGGGAAATCCGAGAAATGCATCCTCTGTTTCCCGCGTCTCGAGACGG
The DNA here is from genome assembly GCA_039589035.1 of Gemmatimonadota bacterium. Lineage (GTDB taxonomy): Bacteria > Gemmatimonadota > Gemmatimonadetes > JACCXV01 > JAHWKZ01 > CAMYLR01. Next base: position 905 of record JBDHIC010000139.1, read on the forward strand.
GACAGGCGCCCGCCTGCATGCACTCGTGCGTGGGTCGAATTCGATATCTCGGCTTGCTGCTCTACGATGCGGATCGGATTACGGATGCTGTGACCGTCCCCGACGAGGAACTGGTGGATGCCCAGCGGGACATGATTCTCGACCCGTTCGATCCGGAAGTGATCGCCGAGGCAAACCGGAACGGGATCGATCCTCTCTGGATTGAGTCGGCTCAGCGTTCGCCGGTCTACAAGTTCGTAAAGGAGTGGCGCCTGGCGTTGCCCCTGCACCCGGAGGCGAGAACGCTTCCCATGCTCTTCTACGTACCGCCCCTGCTCCCGGTCATGGGGTCGAAGGAGTCCGGAGCCTTCGAGATCGAGGGCCAGGACTATTTCGGAGAGATCGAAACCGCCCGGGTCCCGCTCCGGTACCTGGCGCGTCTTTTTGCGGCCGGGAACGAATCGATCATCGGCGATGTTCTCAAGAAGCTCATCGCTGTGCGACTGCACAGACGGCACGAAACCGTAAGCGACTGCGATCCGGCCGCCGTCGACCGTGCGTTGACCGAAGCCGGGTTCGACGCGGAGACCGCCGACTCGATCTATCGCCTCACGTCCTTGCCGACGTTCGAACAGCGCTTCGAGGTCCCGCCATACCATCGCGAGATGGCGATTGAGATGATGGACGATCCGCAGACTCGAAAGGAAATGGCCGGGGTCGGATCCCGGAACGAGCCGCAACGCGGTCCCTAGTGATGGATGTGATCACGCGAACAGGGCTTTCTCTTCTCGCCGAAGTGCTCGAATACCCGGGTCACGAGTTGACGGCGTCGTGTCGGTCCCTGATCGGTGAGCTCGGCGAGGGACGGCGCGAGGCGCAACAGGCGATCGAGGAGTTTCTAGCATCGATCGAGTCTCTGTCGACATCACGCTTGCAGGAGGTCTACGCCGGTACGTTCGATACGAACCCCGCCTGCTGCCTGTACGCGGCCTATCACCTCCATGGAGATAGCTACAAGCGCGGTGCGTTCATGGCCCGGCTGAACCGGGAATACCGGGAGCGCGGATTCGAGCCGGGCAACGATCTCCCTGATCATCTGCCAGTCATGTTCCGGTTCCTATCGCAACTGGACGACCCCGAGCTCGCGTCGGGATTGCTCGTGCACGCCATCCTCCCCGCGCTGGCACACATCGTCAGGGCCTTCGAGGTCACCGACAACGTATATGCGAAGCTGCTACAGGCGGTCCTGCACGCGCTCAAACCTGACGATTACGTCACGCCCGAGAGCGTAGCGAGAGAGCTCCCGCTCCTCGACAGGGACGCCACTCAGCTGCGACGTGCGACTCATGTCTGACTTCATCCTCTTCGCCGGCTTGCCCTATGTGGCGGTCGTCCTCGCGGTGGTCGTCAGCGTGTTGCGGTTCACGTCGAATCGCTACTCGTTCTCCAGCTTGTCGTCGCAGTTTCTCGAGGGGCGCCGCCTGTTCTGGGGTTCAGCTCCGTTCCACTACGGAATCCTGGTGATCCTCGCAGGACATCTGGTCGCGTTTCTGTTCCCGCGAAGCATCGTATGGTTCAACGGCGTACCGATCCGGTTGTATGTGCTCGAGATCGCCGCGCTGGCGTTTGGTCTTTTAACGCTTGTCGGCCTTGTCCTGCTCATTCACCGGAGGCTGACCAATCAGCGTGTGCACGCGGTGACGTCGAAGATGGACGTGGTGCTCCTGATTCTGCTGTTGACGATGGTCGTCAGCGGCATATACACGGCGGTTTTCCATCGCTGGGGGTCGGCGTGGTTCGTCCACACCGCGACGCCGTACTTGTGGTCGCTGGTCCGGTTCTCACCTGAACCAGAATTAGTGGCCTCTCTGCCACTCGCAGTCAGACTTCACATCCTGAACGCGTGGGTGCTTATCGCAATTATCCCGTTCACGCGTCTCGTGCATTTCCTGATCGTTCCGTTCGGGTACTTGTGGCGTCCGTACCAACTGGTGATCTGGAACCGCCGGAAGCACGAGGGGGATGCACTCCCCTGAAATAACGAGCGTCCGCGCGAACTTCGTCTGAGGATCTATCATCGTGCAGGAGACTGCGACCGCCAAATCGCACAAAGCCCTGTTCCTCAACACGCTGGCTTTTACTGTTTGTTTCGCGGCGTGGATGATGAACGGCGTCCTCGTCACTTTTTTGTCTTCAAATCAAGTGTTCGATTGGGGACCAGTAGAAATCGGCTGGCTGATGGGGATTCCCGTCCTGGCTGGTTCGATCTTCCGCCTGCCGGCAGGGATGTTGACCGACAAGTTCGGTGGCAAGCCGGTCTACGGTACACTGCTGTTTGTTTGCGCTGTTCCGATGTACATGCTCTCTCACGCCGACACCTTTTTCGAGTTCGCGCTCTACAGCTTTGGTTTCGGCCTTGCGGGCGTGAGTTTTGCGATCGGGATCGCGTTCACGTCCGTTTGGTATCCCAGAGCGAACCAGGGAACAGCCCTCGGGATCTTCGGCGCCGGCAATGCAGGGGCGGCCCTGACGACGCTGTTGGCGCCGACGCTGTTGAGCCGGCTGACCGATCAGGGCGCGAATATCGAGGGGTGGCGAAACCTCCCTGTCATCTACGCGGCCATCCTGGCGGGGATGGGTGCGCTCTTCTTCCTGCTCGCTGAGAACAAGAAGCCTGCCTCCTCGGGCAGACACTTCGCGGAGATGTTGCATCCGCTCAAAAACGTGCGGGTGTGGCGATTCGGTCTTTACTATTTCCTGGTGTTCGGTTGTTTCGTCGCGTTTTCACAGTGGCTGGTTCCGTACTTCGTTAACGTTTACTACCTGCCCCTCGTCACGGCGGGGATCTTTGCCGCACTGTTCAGCTTTCCCTCGGGAGTGATTCGGGCTCTGGGCGGGTGGTTATCCGATAAGCTCGGCGCCCGGAAGGTGATGTACGGGGTTCTGGGATCCTCGGTCGTCATCAGCCTCATGCTGACCGTCCCGAAGATGGATATCTACTCTCCCGGCCGCGGGGTGATGGCCAAGCGCGGCGGCGTTGTCACCGAGGTCTCCGAGGCCGTCATCGCCGTCGATGAGCAGCGGTACACCCTCGTGAAACGGCCAAACCCTTTCGAGCCTACGGAGGACGATGTTCTCATCTTCCCGACGAAGAACGCCTGGCAGGAGCCCGCTGTCGAGGCCGGTCAAAGTGTCGAAGCCAAAGAGCTTCTGGCGAGAGGGGTGACGCGGATCTACTTCCAGGCAAACGTCTGGATATTCGCGGTCCTTGTGATTCTGCTCGGAAGCATCTGGGGGGTAGGAAAGGCCGCCGTGTACAAGCACATACCGGACTACTTCCCAGAAGAAGTAGGAGTTGTCGGAGGCATGGTGGGCGTGCTCGGGGGTCTCGGAGGTTTCTTCTGCCCGATCATCTTCGGTTACCTGCTGGAGTGGACGGGTCTGTGGACCAGCTGCTGGATGTTCATGCTGGCTCTGTCGATCGTGTGCTTGGTCTGGATGCATCGGGTGATCCAGGCCATGCTACATGAGAGGTACCCCAAAGAGATGCGGCGGATGGAATGAGGAGCGACGGCGATCACACGAGCAGCCGTCTCTCCCGGTGGGATCCGGACGACGAGCAGTTCTGGGAAGAGACGGGTCGACGCGTCGCGATGCGCAACCTCGTCGTGTCGATCCCCAATCTGCTGTGTGGCTTTGCCGTGTGGTTGTACTGGGGCATGGTCGCGAAGTTCATCCAACGGCTTCACTTCGCCGACGAGACGCTGTTCAACTTCACTTTCATGAATGGTGGGGAGCCCTACGGCGGCGACGGCTACCGGGCGCTTCTCTTCACACTACCCGCGGTGGCCGGTCTGACGGGCGCGACCCTGCGCGTCCCGAACTCGTTCATGATCGCCATCTGCGGTGGCAGGAACGTGAAGTTCATGACTACGACGTTGCTGCTGCTGCCGGCGATTGGCGCGGGATTCGCCCTGCAAAACCCCGATACGCCGTTCATCGTTTTCATTCTTCTCGCTGCTCTCGCAGGTGTCGGAGGCGGCGCATTCGCCTCCTCGATGTCGAATATCAGCTTCTTCTTCCCGAAGCGGATGCAGGGACTCTCTCTGGGGCTGAACGCCGGTATCGGAAACCTGGGCGTCAGCGTCATGCAGTTCCTTCTGCCCTGGATCATCACCTTTGGCGCCTTCCCTTCTTTGGCGTGACCGCGTTCTTCTTCATGGACAACCTGCCCCAGCATAAGTGCGGCTCCACGCCGGTCGCAATCGCCAAGTACCTCTGGCTGACGGCGCTCGGATTCCTCGGTGCCGCGGCGGGCATCGTGTTGTTGATCGTCCCGTGGGGTGGTTTCCCGGAGCTGCTCAAGATCTTCATCCTCATCGCCGTGGCGGTGATCGTCACACTAGCGGCGATGCGGTATCTGACTCCCGCGGAGACCAAGGAAAACCTGGTTCACCAGTTTTCGATCTTCAACGACAAGCATAACTGGATCATGACGTGGCTGTACACGATGACGTTCGGCTCGTTTATCGGGTACGCCAACGCGTTCCCAAAGTTGATCGACGACGTCTTCGGCGTGATCCGCGTGGACGCTTTGGGCAACCCACTGACGGAGAGCATCATCAACCCGAATGCGCCGTTGTCGTCGAATTACATCTGGATAGGCGCTGGCGTAGGCGCTCTGATCCGGCCCCTAGGTGGTTGGCTGTCTGACAAGATCGGCGGCGCGCGGGTCACGCACTGGGACACGATCGTCATGATCGGATCGACGATCGGTGCGGGTTGGTACGTGTCACTTGCCAGCCAGTCGCCGAACCCCGAGCAGTATTTCGTTCCATTCCTGCTACTGTTCATCCTTCTGTTCGCGACGACCGGCATCGGCAACGGATCGACCTTTCGGATGGTGCCGATGATCTTCTCGAAGGAGAAGGCTGGTCCCGTCCTGGGGTGGATCTCGGCGATCGCCGCTTATGGCGCCTTCCTGATTCCGAAGATCTTCGCGACGCAAATCCAAGCCGGGACTCCCGAGTATGCGCTCTACGGCTTCGCGGCGTACTACCTGAGCTGTCTGGTCGTCAACTGGTGGTTCTACGCGCGGAAAGGGGCCGAGACCCCCTGCTGACTTGTTGCGCAGAGGAAACCCGTCATGAGGAATCAGCGGGTTATTGTGAGCGAGTTTGGTGGCCCCGAGAGTCTACGCGTGATCGAGGAGGAGCTCCCTCGACCCGGAGTCGACGAGGTACGCGTGCGTGTTCTCGCCGCTGGCGTCTCGTTCGCAGATCTCCTGATGCGGGAAGGCGTTCATCCAGAGCGCAGGCGTCCACCTTTCACTCTGGGCTGGGACGTCGTCGGACAGGTCGATGCGCTCGGTGAGAACGTCGGTGGTCTTGGTAAAGGAGACACCGTAGCGGCGCTGACGATCAGAGGATTATCGTGACGATCTCGGCCAGGCTCTTCAGCTACTGAGCAGAGGTGAGATTTCTCCCGTGGTGGCACAACGTTTCGATTTGCAGGACGCTGCCGCTGCTCATGAACTGCTCGCACGAAAAGCGTTTCCCGGAAAGCTTGTCCTCACAAATGAAGCGTAGGATCACCGGGTCTCGTACACTGCTGTCTGACCCGTTTCGTCGAACGAAACGACGTTAAACGGGTCCGTCTGTCCGTCGCTGGACTCCATGCCAGGTGACCCGGCGGGCATGCCCGGTACCGCGATTCCCCTGACATCCGGTCGCTCGGTAAGTAGCCGCGCGATCACGTCAGCGGGGACGTGGCCCTCGATCACGTAGCCTTCCACTTCGGCTGTGTGACACGACTCGAGCTCAGATGGAACGCCCAACTCGGACTTCACGACTTCGAGTTCGTCTGTTTCCTGCACCTCGACGTCGAACCCTGCGGTTCTCAGATGCTCGACCCAATTGGCGCAGCAGCCGCAGAAAGTAGGCTTATAGACTTTCACCCTCGTAGGCGTTGCAAGGTCATTCGTTGCCGCAACGACTTCGGTCTGACCCAACTCGTTAGACGGCCTTTGAGGAGTTGTCTCATTGCTACCCCCGCACGCAGCTGCCGCAATCATGACCAAGACGAGTTGGTGATATAGCGGTTTCATGGGACCCCTTTCGTGATGTGGGCGATCATCTCCCGTTGCTTGTCCTAAACTCCGGAGGAGGCAGGAACAAAGAAGAATCAGGAGGCTGCTTGTCGCCTTTGAGCGAAATCATCTGATACCGGGTTATTCCGTTTTCGTATACACCCCAATCAGGAACTCGGAGGTTTCCGAACTGCTTCAGCGGCCCCAACGTATACCGATATTGCGTGGTCGCCTTAACAATAGGTTCCTTCCTGGCGTTCAGTATGATCCAGCCGTGTAGCACCCCATCGGGTCCATAAAACTCGAGCCGACGAGTCTGTGGAATATCCCCTTCCCCAAATCGAATTTCGTAATATGGGTCACCGATCGCGATGCCCCTGACGATCCGGTAGAAGTTGAAAGGGGCTCTTTGCATAGCAGTCTCGAATGTTTCTTCACTGGCGTATGCAAATTCGCCATTAACGACAGACCAATGTCTGCCTTCAGGGCTATAGGCTCGCGTCCTGTGGTCGATTTCACTTTTCCTGTCTGCCCGGGATCGGGGACCAGTAAGGTCGAGGATCTCATTCTCTATGTAGGAATCGATTCTGTACCACGGGTACCATTCGTGAACAAAGTGAACGCTTTTCATTTGCGCCCATATTTCCATCCCGCCCATGGTTCCCACCATGGCCTCGGCTTCAGCAATCGCTGATGGGTTGCCACGAAGACCCTCTGTTCTCTCTTGGGCAACAGTGGGTTGCCAAATGAGCAGGACCATGCAAGGTAGCATCAAGAAAGGCTTCATCTTGTCCTCCGTTGAGCTAACGGAGCCCCCCAGGCTCGGTGACATGCTGTACGTACGACGCGTAGTTGGGCAAAAGTGTTCAATGGCGTTATAGAGCCAGCGCCAGGTCCAATCCTTCGTGCGTGTGCCACACCTCCGGCCGTTGGTTCGTTCCATGGTTAGAAGGCCATAGGTACACCGCCAACGAAAGGGGATCCTGATGAACCGAGTGAGAACTGTAGGCCTGTCTCTCCTTGTGGGGCTCTTCGCGCTGCAGGCGTGCGAGAACTCGCCGACGAGTGCCCTCGATCCGATCGACGATTCTATCGTGCTCGCCGACTCGGAAAAGAAGCTCGATCACGTCACGATCTGCGAGCCGACCGGGGCCAACTTCCCGACCCCACTGACTTCCACGAATTCGTACTTTCCGCTGATTGTGGACTACCAGTGGACCCTCGAGGGTGAGGACGATGAGGCAGAGGTCAGGGCGTTGATCACCGTCCTGGACGAGACGAGGCTGATTGATGGGGTCTTGGCACGCGTAATCGAAGAACGCGAGTGGGAGGACGGGGAGCTGGTAGAGATCTCGTGGAACTACTACTCCGAGAATGGCGATGGTGTTGTCTGCTATCGCGGCGAAGACGTAGACGACATCGAGGACGACGAGGTCGTGGCCCACGAGGGCGCGTGGTGCTCGGACGATGCCGAGAACAATGCCGGGATTTTCATGCCGGCTGACCCCCAACCGGGGATGACGTTCCTCCAGGAGGACGCTCCGCTCGTTCCAGCACTGGATGGAGCGAAGGTCGTGGCAGCCGGTCCTGGGCCTATTGAGTTCCAGGACGTTTTCGGCGCGCCGTACCCCGACGCGATTCGTCTACAGGAGTTCGAGCTCATCGAGGGCAGGAAAGAAAAGGCTGACGTGAAATGGTTCGCCGCGGGCACTGGCATCTTGATCGATGGTCCGCTGGTGCTGACCGACTTCAACACAACGGCAGCGGAAGATCCTGGCGACCCGATCAGCTTACAAGTCTGCGGAACTTGATGCTCCACCTACGCACTTAGACCCACCGCGAGCAACAGCAAGGGGAGCCCTGCCACGGCGGGGCTCCTTTTCTTTGCCTAACCTCCGAAGACCGACTCGAGCTGCTTCCTCATCCGACGCGTATGATCGCCCTCCCAATACACTCGTTGGCACACGGGGCAATACCGAAAATCTTCGTGGGTGGTGAGCACGCGTTCGGGGACGCGCTCGTTCACCGCTGCCGCCGTGGTCACCTCTAGCGGCGCGTTGCACTCCAAGCAGCGACGGAACAAGTGTTGCGGCTGTCTTAGACCGACTCGTTGCGCGACTTCGACGAGCTGAGCCATCGGCTCTTCCGCCTCTAAAACGATGCATGCCTTGCCGACTCGCCACTCCTCGGGGAGCCTGCGGTCACGGGTGAGGATCAAGCGCTTTTCCTCAAGAGCACGACGGGCCAGCTCAGCGTCCTCTATATCGGACTCGTACGCCGTGTCGTAGTCGAGAACGCGCAGCCATCGAGCCAGACGCCCTAGCATGACATCGCAGATGAAACGAGACGGTTCGATGTCTTCTAGTCGTCGCTCGATCGTTCGACCGACTCGCTCGCCGCAAGTACAGTGGATCGTGCGCCCGAACTGGAAAAGCGTCACATCGTACTCGCGACCACACTTAGGGCATAGGATCGCCATTGTTGAGTCTGTCCCTCACACGACCGCGGGAATCTCCCCACAGACATCCGGGCTCGACAAGGATAGGGTACGTGACAGTCCACCCTTGCAAGAAGGTAAGGAGGTTTACATGGCCACGCTGACGATGGCGGTTGAACAGCATCACAAGTTGATCATCGCTGTGCTCGGGTTAGTAATACTCTTCTTCCTCGCCGCTTGTCTACTCCACGACGTACTTCCGATTTGCCACTCGCTGTTTGGATGTGATCACAGATTGCACTGAGCGTGAGACGTTGATGCGTTCTGTGCCCAGCGTCCTTGGGGGTGCTTGTATCTACCGGGATAACTCCTGCGTGGCGAAGTCAACCGCCTCTCGCTGCGAGAACAAGCGTGAGTCTGCTGACCCGACTCGTCCATGCGCGACCGCTTCGGACGCGTCGAAAGGCTGGGCAAGCTCGTTGAAGACGTCTTCGCCCAGATCACCCCAACGAACGCGTGGCCGACACTGGGCCCGGTACTCGGCGAGATGAAAGGACGTGTTGCTGTGGTAGTCGACACCAACCAGCAGGACCTTCGCGCCCAGTTCGTACAGCCGCGCCAGCGGGGATCCCTCGCCCAGCGCGAAATCGAGTTCGTGGCCGTCCACGATCTTGTTGGCACTCGGGCCAACGGCTGAGAACGAGTACGTAGGATGACTGCTGCGGAGCGCACCCGGCCATGTTCGGAACAACTCGGCAACGACGCCCATCTCTCGCGTTGGCGTGATGCCCGGCTCGAACGCCGGCATGTTCTCG
>JBDHIC010000140.1:0-5059 GCA_039589035.1 Gemmatimonadota bacterium
CGCTACAGCAAGAAGAGAATCTTGGAGATGTACATCAACCAGGTGTACTTCGGGAGCGGCGCCTACGGCATCGAGTCGGCGGCGCAACTCTACTTCAACAAGCCGGCGACCCAACTGACCTTGCCCGAGGCCGCGCTATTGGCGGGGATCGTCCAAGCTCCGTCGCGCCAGAGCCCGCGGGTCAGCATGGATGCGGCGGAGACACGGCGCTCGATCGTGCTCAACAACTTGGTTGCGGTCGGTGCGGTCGATCGCGACGCCGCACAGGCCGCCAAGCGGAAACCGATCGAGCTGGCTCCGGGTAGCCCGATGGCGGGCCCGCGGTCGTATTTCGCCGAGCACGTTCGTCGTCAACTTGAAGAGATGCTTGGCACCGACGAGGTGTGGAGCGGTGGGTACCGCGTGTACACCACGCTCGACAGCCAACTGCAGGCCGAAGCCGAGGCGGCGGTCGAGGCGCAGATGATGAACATCGAGCAATCGCTCGGCCGGTCGAAGGTGAGGCGCGCCGACTGGCGGGCGGAGCACGCGGCCGAGCTGGCGGCTGACGAAGACGCCGTCGAGCTGACGACCGTAAACGACACTCTTCAGACCGCCACGCCCTACCTGCAGGGCGCGTTCGTCGCCATGGACCTCGACACTGGCGGGATCGTGGCGATGGTCGGTGGGCGATCGTTCGAGGAATCGAAGTTCAACCGCATCACCCAAGCCCAGCGCCAACCGGGATCGGTCTTCAAGCCGTTCGTCTACACGGCCGCAATCCGGAACGGGTACCCGGCCAGCTATGTGGTCGATGACGACTCGCTCTCCATGGAAACTGGGGACGGGGAGACTTGGACACCGGGCAACTTCGATGGACGGTTCCGTGGACCCGTCACGCTGCGTCGGGCGCTCACCAGCTCAATCAATGTGCCGACGATCCGATTGCTGCTCGACGTCGGCGCGCAGGCGGTCATCGACTACGCACGCGATGCCGGAATCAGTACCCCCTTGCCGCCCTACCCATCTCTCGCCCTCGGAGCGGCCGAGCTGATCCCGCTCGAGGTGCTTCGCGCGTACACGATCTTCCCCACCGGTGGTGTGCGGATCACGCCGATCTCGATCACCCGCATCGAAGACCGCAACGGCTCGGTGGTACGCACGTTTGAGTCGCCGACGACACGCGTTTTGACGCCTCAGGAGACGTTTGTCGTCACCTCGATCCTGACCGACGTCGTCGATCGGGGCACCGGGAACTGGGGGGTTCGAGGTCACGGCTTTCAATGGCCGGCGGGCGGTAAGACGGGCACGACCAATGACTTCACCGACGCTTGGTTCGTCGGTTTCACGCCGGAGTATGTCGGGCTCGCGTGGGTCGGGTTCGACGTCAAACAGACGATCCGCCACAACGGCACCGGCGGCGTGCTGGCGGCACCGATCTGGACCGGCGTCATGAAAACCGCCCACAAGGGGCTGGAGATCCCGGAGGTCGGGTTTCCCAAGCCGCTCGGGCTGGAGCGCGAATGGGTGACAATGGAGACCGGCATGCGGGCGGCCGACTTCTGTGGGATGCCGGCCTACGAGGAGATCTTTCTACCGGGGACGGTCCCCGAGCATTACTGCCACTCGCCGGACGAAGGCTTCGACCCCGAGCTGATCGAGGTCGAGGAGGATGAGGCACCGGTCACAGAAGACGGCAAGCGTGAGGTGGACGAAGACTTCTTGTTCTAGTCGGCCGTCAGTCGAGCGGTGACGACCGGGGCCGCGTCGACCGGCGCATCCGACCAATAGACGATCGATTCGAGCGTGGCTTGAGCGGCTTCCGCGTCCGCTTCCTCGGCCGCGTGGATGATCGCCCACGGCTCACCGCGTTCGAGCCGTTCGCCGATCGAGCGCGGAAACTCAAAGCCGACCCGCGGGTCGATCGTTTCGCCTTTGACGCGGCGACCGCCCCCCAGCTCGATGAGCGCCAACCCGACCGCCCGCGCCGGCAACTCTCGTAGGTAAGCGGTCCGCGGCGCGGTCAGCGTGCGCGTGCGACCCGCTGCTGGCAGCAGACCAGGATCGTCGACCACCGCCGGGTCGCCTCCCTGAGCCACGACGTTGGCCCGGAACCGCTCCAACGCCGCGCCGCCATCGAGCGCGGCCGCGATCCGTTGTCGGGCCGCGGCGTCGTTCTCGGCGACACCGGTCAGCACCAGCAAGCTCGACGTCAGCGCCACCACGACATCCGAGAACCTCTCTTCGGTCGTCTCGCCGCGCAGCATGGCGATCGCCTCGCGTAGCTCGAGCGCGTGGCCCACGGTGCGACCCAGCGGGGCCTCCATGTCGGTCAGCAAGGCCTCCGTCTTGACCCCGAACGCGAGCCCGGTGCCGATCATGTTCCGAGCCAGGTGCTCGGCTTCTTCACGCGTGTGCATAAAGGCGCCGTTACCCCACTTGACGTCGAGGACCAGGCCGTCCGGACCCTCGGCGATCTTCTTCGACATGATGCTGGCGGTGATCAGCGGCGCGGACCCGATCGTGCCGGTCACGTCGCGGAGTGCGTAGAGCTCCCGGTCGAGCGGCGCGAACGACCCTGTCTGGCCACCCATCCCGTACCCGACGTCGCGCAGCAACCGATCAAAGTCGTGCTTGTTCAGCGCCGTGCGGTAGTTGGGGATCGACTCCATCTTGTCGAGCGTTCCGGCGGTGTGGCCCAACCCGCGCCCCGAGACCATCGGGACGCGCACGCCGCACGCGGCGGCCAGCGGCGCCAGAACGACCGAGACCTTGTCCCCCACTCCACCTGTAGAGTGCTTGTCGCCAACCGGCGACCCGGGGTCCCAGCTCCAACGCTCGCCGGAATCGATCATCACCTCGGTTAGCGCCCGGGTTTCGTCCTCCGAGAGGCCCTGGAAATAGATCGCCATGAGAAGCGCCGCGACCTGGTACTCGGCGACTTCTCCGTGCGCGTACGCGGAAAAAAAGGCGGCCCACTCGATAGGGGCGAGTGAGCCGCCATTCCGCTTGCGGATGATCAGCTCGGCGGGGATCAGGTCAGCCGCTACCCGCCAAACGTTCAGCCCAGTCTCCGAGGACCGGCAGCTTCCACTTCTCGCCCGAGTAGCCCTTGATCATCAAGACGATCCATAGAATGAAGGCCGCCAGCCAGACCAACATCATCAACAGACCGAACAGGCTCCCCAAGGTCCACGAGATGGCGCCGAGGATCACGTTGAGGATGCCGAGCCCGATCGCCAGGGCGATCATCGCCAGGCTCACTACGATCGACTGGGCGGCGTGGAATCGCACTACCGAGTTCGTTTTCTCGATCAGGAAGAAGATCACTCCGGTGACAAGCCCCAGGATGTAGCACAACAGTCCGGCTAGCTGAGGGTCGAGGCCCGTCGACGTGGCCTGCCCCATAGAGGGGGATGTCGGCTCGGAGGGCTGCGGAGTCGGGGGTGTCTGGTCCGTCACGGTGCCTCCTTGGAGCGCGGAAATCAGCGTGCATTGAAAGACCTAGTCTATTGATCGAAATTACATGCCTTAGGCCGGGTTTCACAAGGAATCGTTCCCGGCGGCACATGTGCCGGCTTGCAGGGTACGACCCTTCCCATCCGCACGGCATCGACAGCGCGCTTCGTTTACGTACATGACCGTCTACCTGGAGGACTCATGCCTCGTACGCCCTACGTGTTGATCTGCGCCACCATCGCCATGCTGGCGGCCGCCCCCAACGCAGCCCGCGCCCAAAACGGCCTCGAGCTAATGGGTTACGGGTTTCGCGCCGGCGCCTCGCTCGACGACGCGCTCACGCAGTTCCTGGTCGGCGGTCATCTCGATTTGGGTCGACCGTACGACAGCCTCCGCGTCCAGACGGTCATCACGGCGGGGTTTGGCGACGACGCCTTCTCGTTCTTGCTGGGTGGCGAGGCACACTACTTGTTCCCGGTGAGCGCCACGTCGAGCGTCGAGCCGTACGCCGGTGGCGGGCTGGGGCTGCACCACATCAATCGCGATCGAGACAGCGATGGCGATCGCGGGCGTGACAACGACACGACCGAGGCGGCGTTGTTGCTGGTCGCCGGCTTGGACGTCCCGGCAAGCCGGTGGTGGGGATACTTCGTCGAGGGGCGCTTTCTGGTCGCCGACGAATCGGTGTTTAGGCTCGAGGGCGGTGTTACCTGGCTCTACTGATGGGGCGGCGGCTTAGCGCCCTGAGGACGGGCTGGGCGGGCGAAACAGGCTCCGTCGGACGATCAACGCGGTCGCCGACGGTTGTGATATCTCCTCGAGCCTGACCCGCGGCACGCTGCTCTGCCGGACCGATCCGGTTTTCTCCAGCGGTTCACCCTTACGGAGGATCTCGAACTGCACCTTCGCACCGGGCTTGGCGTCGCGGATGTAGTTCGTCAGCGCATAGCGAGTGGCGACGGTCTCATCGGGCCCGACCGGCGTGCGATTGATCTTTAACAACAGATCGCCATCCTGAAGGCCGGCGCTGGCCGCGGTCCCGCCCGACTCAACGTCGCGCACGACGAACCGGCCCACGGGATCGACCAGCAATCGCGCGCCCAGCGTCCTGCGCCGCTCGGGGCTCTCGACGATCTGAAGGCCCGCTCGCGCCAAACCGGCCCGAATCGAGAGCCGGGAGCCGGCGACCATCGGACTCAGCGCGTCCACCCCGACACCCAACGCCTTCGCCGCCTCGGTCCACACCTCGTCCTCCGCGTAGCCACCGTCCTGCCCCTCTTGTTGCAGGTAGTACAGCAGATTGTCGAGACCCCGCAGGCCGTGTGTATCGCCGCGGATCGCGATGTCGACGACGAACGCCGCCAGTGCCCCACCGACGATCATCCGGGCCGCTGAGTCGTCGTCGGTTCCCGAAGAGCGGAGCGTCGTAACGTCGATTCGCCGTCCACCGCCCAGCTCACGCCACCAGGTGAGCAGCTCCCCCATGGCGGCGTAAAAGCCGTCGGGTCCGCCCGCGTAGCGCGCGGGCAGCAGCCGCGCGTAGTACTCGGCGGCGCCCTCGATCAACCACTGCTCGGTGACATCGGGGGGAGCGGAGAAGTCGGGTTGGGCCACCTCTCGG
>JBDHIC010000141.1:0-5019 GCA_039589035.1 Gemmatimonadota bacterium
CGCCGAGCTTTCGACGCTACGACCTCGTCTTCAGTAAGTCGCGGATCTCACCCAACAAAACCTCGTGCGCGGGCGGCTCCGCTGGCGCCTCTTCTTCCTTTTTCTTAGCCCGATTGACATTACGGATCACGAGGAAGACCGAGAACGCGACGATGGCAAACGTGATGATGTTGTTGACGAACATCCCCCAGTTGAGGGTTACCGCACCCGCTTCTTGTGCCGCCTCGACGGTCGCGTAGGGCCCCGCCGGTGAGCCCTCGCTCAGCACCGCGAAAAAGTTGGCAAAGTCCACCCCGCCGAGCGCCAATCCGATCGGTGGCATGAGCACGTCCGCGACCAACGAGCTGATCACCGTCGCAAACGCCGCACCGATAATGATGCCCACCGCCATGTCGAGCATGCTGCCCTTCATGGCGAACTCCTTAAACTCTTTTAACACGATGTCCCCCCGGCTGGTGGAGAAGTTGCGCGAATCGATTGGTGCCCAAGGGGAGATTCGAACTCCCACGGCCTTTCGGCCACTGCCCCCTCAAGACAGCGTGTCTACCAATTCCACCACTTGGGCCAGCTGATGCTGTCTACTCGCCGGCGGGAGCCGCGCTCTCGTTCGCGTTGGCCGGGCTATTCGCCTCACTCGGTGCTGCAGCGCCATCGTCGACCGCCGGAGCGGCCTCGCCCCCGAGAATGTCTTGAAGATCGGTCGGCGTCTGAGGCTCCGTCACCGGGGCCTGACCCTCACCTTGGAGCTCGCGCTCGATCAGACTCGTCGGCCGGGTTCCACGCACGGTGAGCAGCGAGATCGCCAGACAGATGACCAGAAACGCGCCCCCAAGCCACTTCGTCGCATTGTGGAGGAACGTTGCCGTCTGGCGACTGCCCATCATCTCCATGCCTGTACCGGCACCGCCAAACCCGGCCGCCAGCCCACCGCCCTTCCCCGACTGCAGGAGCACGACTACGACCAACGCCAGGCAATCCAGCATCAATAGAATGATAAGTGCACTGTACATAGAGGTTTACAATCTACCCCGACCTACGGACTCGTCAAGAAGCGACTTCGGCAGCGGCTGCCGCGATCGCGGCGAAATCGCGCGGGTCCAGGCTCGCTCCGCCGACCAGGGCGCCATCGATGTCGGGTTGGCCTACCAGTTCAGCTGCGTTGTCCGGCTTCACGCTACCGCCATACAGAATCGGCATCGCTGCCGCAATCGAAGGAGACGCAATCGAAGCGACCGCATCGCGTATCGTCGCGTGCATCTGCTGCGCATCCGAGGGAGCCGCGGTGCGCCCCGTGCCGATCGCCCAGACCGGCTCGTACGCCAGCGTGAGACGGCCGTATTCGTCGCGTGACAGTCCGTCGATAGCCCGAGAGAGTTGGCCCAGCACGACCGCTTGCTGCCGGCCGGCTTCCCTCTCCTCGAGGGTCTCACCGACACACAACATCGGATCGAGACCGGCGCTCAATGCGGCAACGACTTTCTTGGCGCACTGAGCGTCGGTCTCGCCACACAGCTGGCGGCGCTCAGAATGGCCAACCAGAACCAGCTCCGCCCCGGCCGCGGCCAACATTCCAGGCGCAATCTCGCCCGTATAAGCGCCCTCCGTCTCCCAATGACAGTTCTGACCCCCTACTTGAGCCCGCTTGGCCACCGCTTCCACCGCCTTCGGGATCAAGAGCGCGGCTGGAAAAAACACCAGCCGTACGCCCGAGCCCAGATCGGACAGCAAGTCATAAAACGAGCTCACATAGGGCTCAACATCGGCGAGCCTCTTGTACATCTTCCAGTTCGCGGCGACGATTGTGGGCCGATTTGACGTGTTCACGCCGCACTCCTCCGGGTCGCCGAGTCCAGGACCTCGATGCCCGGTAGTATGGCCCCGGAGACGAGCTTGAGCGCTGCTCCACCACCCGTCGAGACGTGACTGACACCATCCATCAAGCCGCCGCGCTCGAGCGCCGCTATCGAGTCGCCGCCACCAATCACCGTGTAGGCACCATGGCCGGTGACATCAGCCAAGCCCTTCGCGACCGCCAACGTGCCGGCATCAAACGGCGGCGTTTCAAACACGCCCAGCGGACCGTTCCAAAAAACGGTTCGTGCTCCCTTTAGCGCACCGACAATCGTGCGAACCGAAGTTGGGCCGATATCGAGGATCTTCCGACCCGGTGACACCCCGTCTGCAGACACGATCTCGCGTTCTGCGTCCGCGTCGATGTCAGCCGCGACGACCGCATCGCTTGGCAGCAACACCTTGTCCGGGTACCGATCCAAGATCTGGCGTGCCGCTTCTAGGCGGTCGGGCTCAACCAGCGAGTCGCCGACTTCTGCGCCGGTGGCGAGCAGGAACGTGTTCGCCATACCGCCGCCGAGGCACACCCGGTCGCATCTACGCGCGAGCTCGTCTACGATCTCCAGTTTGCCGGCGATCTTGGCGCCCCCGAGCACCGCCACGAATGGCCGTTCAGGCTCCAGCAGCCGATGAAACGCGCACAGCTCGCGCTCAACGAGTTGACCCGCAACCCGCGGGCTCAAATGACCGGCGACTCCAACCGTCGAGGCGTGCGCGCGGTGACAAGTTCCGAAAGCATCCTGGACAAAAAGCTGGCCAAAGCGCGCCAGAAAGGCGGCGAAACCAGGTTCATTCGTGGTCTCACCCGCTTCGAAGCGGAGGTTCTCGAGCAGGAACACGTCACCGGGTTGACCCATACGGACCAGCTTGAGGGCGCGCTCGTCGAACGGCTCCGAGAGAAAAATGATCCGTCGTCCTAGCAGTTCCTCGAGGCATCGTGCCACCGGAGCCAATGACAATTCGGCTCGCCGTTCACCACCCGGGCGTCCCAAATGAGTGACGAGTACAACCGTCGCGCCGCGCTGGACGAGTCCGGTCACCGTCGGCAGGGTGGCCCGAATCCGAGCATCGCTAGCCACACGTAGGTTGTCGCCCTGACCCTTGAGCGGAACGTTGAAGTCGACTCGCACCAGCGCTCGCCGACCGTTCACTTCCTCCGGTTTGAGGTCACCAACCGTGCGACGCGTCAGGGCGGTTCCCACGGTCGATC
Organism: Gemmatimonadota bacterium; assembly: GCA_039589035.1. Lineage (GTDB taxonomy): Bacteria > Gemmatimonadota > Gemmatimonadetes > JACCXV01 > JAHWKZ01 > CAMYLR01. The sequence goes on from JBDHIC010000141.1 coordinate 3,062, forward strand.
CTAGAGGAACTTGCCGAGGTATTGTGCCAAGTCGATAAGCCGCGTGGCATAACCCATCTCGTTGTCATACCAGGCCAACACTTTGAGCAACGTCCCGTCAATCACCGACGTCGATAGCGCGTCCACGGTGGCCGACTCAGTCGTCGATATGTAGTCGACCGAAACCAACGGCTCGTCACTGACCGCCAGCACGCCCCCCAATCGGCCCTTCGCCGCCTCGCGAAAGGCGGCGTTGATCTGCTCCGCGTCAGTGGGACGTTCAACTTCGACGGTCAAGTCGACCAACGACACATCGGGCGTCGGGACACGGATCGCCATACCGTCGATCTTCCCCTTCAACTCGGGAAGCACCATCGCCGCCGCCTTGGCTGCGCCAGTTGTCGTCGGGATCATCGACAGAGCTCCCGCACGCGCGCGTCGCAGGTCTTTGCTTGGCGTATCGAGCATGTTCTGGCTGGCCGTGTAGGCGTGGGTGGTTGTCATCAGTCCGTGCACCCAACCCGCCTCATCCATGATCACTTTGGCAACCGGACTGACGCAGTTGGTGGTGCACGACGCGTTCGAGACCACGTCGTGGCTAGCCTCGATGCGATCCTCGTTGACGCCCATCACAACGGTGATGTCGCAATCCTTGCCCGGCGCTGAGATGATCACCTTCCGCGCGCCCGCTGCCAGGTGTTGGTTGGCCTTGTCGCGATCCCGGAAGAGGCCGGTCGACTCGATCACCACGTCCACCCCCATGTCACCCCACGGCAACTTGGCCGGGTCTGGCTCCGAAACAACCTCGATCACGTCGTCCCCGACACGGAGCTTCCCGTTTTCGGCTCGAGCATCGACGCCAAGCCGGCCGTGAACCGAATCGTATTCCAGCAAGTGAGCCAACGTGGCAGCATCGGTCAGATCGTTGACCGCCACCAGATCGAGGTCGCGCTCAGTCCGTCGAAGTGACCGATACGCGATGCGGCCAATGCGGCCGAACCCGTTGATGGCGAGACGCATCCTGGACCTCCGTGTGATTGGGAATCGGCAACGTCAGAGCGAAATCTAGAAAGGCGTGAACAGCGGTAAGTTATCCGTCGCTTCGATCGGTGGCGAGGGCGAACGTGACGCCGACGACACGGCTGGTGCCACCCGTGATAAGCGCTCTAGCAGCCGCGTGAAGCGTGGCTCCGCTCGTGGCGACGTCATCGATCAAACCGATCGCCACACTCGAATCGAGAGAGGTGCGGTTAGCGAACGCGCCGCTCACGTTGGCGACCCGACCGGCCCGGCCAAGCCCGACTTGCGGTGGCGTGGTTCGCGATCTGATCAGTGCATCGACGACCGGGCGGTCGATCCTCGTCGCCAGCCGGTCGGCGATCAGTCGAGCCTGATTGAACCCCCGCTCGCGGTGCCTGAGGGGGTGGAGCGGCATCGGCACGAGGACGTCGATCTGGCGATCTCGCAGCTGGATCGCGTGGGCCATCTTCTCGGCGCAGATGTCGGCTAGGTGACGCCAGCCACCATACTTGATCGCCCGCACGATCGCTTCCGCCACACCCTGGTACCGAACCGCAGCGATCGCGGTGAGCTCCGGTGGCCAGTCACGACACCGCCAGCAGATCATCGCCGGACGCGTCAACACCAACCCGCAGCGGGCGCAGCAAGGACCCGGGAGAGGCCCCAACCGCGAGAGGCACTGGTTGCACACAGCGGGACGGGCGGACACCAGCCGATCGTCGCAATGAATGCACCGCGGAGGCAATAACAGATCCATTGCGAGCCCAACGGCTCCCGTGAAGATGTCGGTCGATGAAGCTATCTCCCCACCTCGAGCGGAAGGGAGTTTTGGCTGGCGACTAGCTGCCTGGTAGGGTCAAACGGGGGAACTGGCTGGAGATGGTGGCCAGATAGCGACTGCGCTCATCACCGCTCAGGATCGACACTAGCCTCTCGAGCCAGTGTTCAGCCGCCTCCAT
>JBDHIC010000142.1:0-4965 GCA_039589035.1 Gemmatimonadota bacterium
TGCCGTTCGAGATGGGTTGTTATGGGCTCGGGGTGACGCGCGTCATCGCTGCAGCGATCGAGCAGAACCACGATGATCGTGGCATAATTTGGCCGGTGGCGATCGCGCCGTACGAAGTCGAGGTGATCCCGCTCAACATGGACTCGGAGGCGGTGTCGCGTACGGCCGAGCAGATCTACGATGCTTGTCAGGCCGCGCACCTCGAGACGCTGCTCGACGATCGTCCGGACCGAGCCGGATCGAAATTTGCCGACGCCGATCTGATCGGGATTCCATGGCGGGTCGTCGTCGGTGAGCGTGGCGTTGAAGAGGGAGTCGTCGAGGTGGCGAGCCGACGCGACGCGGAGCCGGTACTGATAGCGCCAAACGATGTCGTCCAGTACCTGCGCGACCGGATCGAGCCGGCGCGCCACAGCAGTGACTGATACGGTTGAGACCGCGGATGCACTGGCAGTGGCCCGGGAGGCGGCCGCGGATGGTGTGGCCGTGTTGCAGGCCGCTGCCGAGTCCGCTCACGAGAACGTGGTCACCGACAAGCAACCTCGCGACTTCGTCACCGCTATCGATCACGCCGCCGAAGAGGCGATCGTAGAGCGGATCCGGCGAGCGTTCCCCGATCACGCGGTGATGGCAGAGGAATCGGGGGAGCAGTCGGGAATCACCGCCCACAAGTGGGTCATCGACCCGCTCGACGGGACGACGAACTTCATGCACAGTTTTCCGATGTACGCCGTCTCGATCGCACTCCTCGAGCGCGACATTCCGCAAGTGGGGATCGTCGTCGACCCGGTTCGCGGCGAGTGGTTCACGGCTCGCGCCGGTGAGGGTGCCCGACTCGATGAGGGTCACGCTGATGACTCCTGTCCGATCCGAGTGGCAGACTCACCGCGGCTCGATCGCCGCCTGGTGGCGACCGGGTTCCCGTTTCGGCATCCAGAGCAAATCGATCGGTACCTGGCTGCGTTTGCGATCCTCTTCGAGAAGGTCGGCGACATGCGCCGAGCGGGTTCGGCGGCGCTCGACCTGGCATACGTGGCCGCCGGAAGGGTCGATGGGTTTTGGGAGCTCGGGCTCAACTTGTGGGACATCGCGGCCGGGGAGCTGCTGATTACTGAGGCTGGTGGGATCGTGAGTGACTGGAGCGGTGCCGACGGGTATCGAGACACGGGTTGGATCGCCGCCGGCAGTCCCGACGTTCACCGCGTGCTGATCGAGACGTTGGCGAGATTCGCAGCATGAGTTATTGGCGATGATGAGCAAAAAGCGGCGCATTCGAGTCGGGGTTCTGTTCGGTGGACGATCGAGCGAGCACGAAGTGAGTCTGATGTCGGCGCAGTCGGTGCTGGACGCTCTGGATCCCGACAAGTATGAGATCGTCCAGATCGGGATCACGAAGCAGGGCCGGTGGTTGATCGCTCGCGACGCGGTCGATCGGTTGATCGAGAGCGCCAGTGCGACCGGGGCTCTCGAGGGCGATATCGAGGGGACAGCACCAGTGACGTTGCTCGCTGAGCCCGGGCGCCGCGGTGAGCTGGTCCCGGCTGGCGGCGGCGCTGCGCTGCCGGTGGAATCAAAACTCGAGCGGGCTCTCGACGTCGTCTTTCCGTTAATTCACGGCCAGTCAGGCGAGGACGGTGCGCTGCAGGGGCTGCTCGAGCTCGGCGGTGTCGCGTACGTCGGTGCGGGCGTGCTGGGCAGCGCCGTGGGCATGGACAAGGCAGTCGCCAAGGCGCTCTGGGTTGCGGCCGGCTTGCCGGTCGGCCCGCACCTGGTTTTCAAGTTGGTGGAGTGGCAAGCCGATGCGGCGCAGTTGAAGGGTGAGGTGGCGTCGAAGATCGGGTTTCCGTGTTTTGTCAAGCCGGCCAACAGCGGGTCATCGATCGGCATTAGCAAGGTTCACGCGCTGGAAGAGCTCGACGCGGCGATCGAGGCAGCTTTTCAGTACGATGTGAAGCTCCTCGTCGAGGCGGCGATCGTCGGTCGTGAGCTGGAGTGCGCCGTGCTCGGCAATGACTCGCCGGAAGCTTCGGTGGTGGGGGAGATTATCCCGGGTCACGAGTTCTACGATTACGAGGACAAGTATTTCGACGACAAAGTTGAGCTAATCGTACCGGCGGATCTCCCAGACGAGACGGCAACCGAGGTCCGAAAGCTGGCGATAGCGGCATTCATCGCGATCGACGCGGACGGGATGGGACGGGTCGATTTCTTTGTCGAGGGTGAAACCGGGAAGATCTATCTCAACGAGATCAACACGATCCCCGGCTTTACCCGGATGAGCATGTACCCGCGGCTGTGGGAGGCCACCGGTGTGTCCTTCTCGGAGCTATGCGATCGGCTGATTGAATTGGCTATAGAGCGCAACCAGGACAGGCAGGCACTAAGGCAAACCCGGTAACGAAACCTTTGTCCTACTTGCCACCGGTGTTGGGAATGACCGTAACCTGGGTATTGTCTGACGCCGTGCCAGTTGAGTTTCTCACCGTCACCGTTGCTGCCCCCGGCGACACCGCTGCGATCAGCCCACGGTTGTTACGGATCGCGACGGACGAGCTGTTGCTCGACCACCTCAACACCGGATTGGCGACCACTTGACCTTCCTCGGTCCTGGCAATCACGTCGATGTTGCAGGTTGAGCCTTCAATCATCACCGTGCAACCGGCGGTAATCTCGAGCGACGCGATTGGGATCTCGATCGCCGTCGGCCCACTCTCATTGCACCCAACAAGGGGAGTGCTAAACAGCAGTGCCAACAGAGTATTTCGTAAAGGAATGATCATCGATACCTCCTGTTATCCTAGAGCCTAGGATCGTCATCTCCGGGTGGGGGCTGTGGCGCCTGTCTGCTCGACGACCATTCGAGAGATGGGTCGGTCACGACCATGCCGCCGAAATCGATGGCGGTGACGTCGAGCGTGCACATCTCGCCCACCCGAAGCCCCCGCAGTCGCCTACGCTGAGGCCGATTTGAACGATCGGGGAGGGCGGCGAGAACTCGGTGTCGTCGCAACCCACGGTCAGCCCGGTCGCTCGGCCAACCGCCAGCAAAACAGCCAGATTTTAGGCACGAAAAAGGACATATAGCCTTACCGCAAGTATACCCTCGCTGTGTTGCCCCGGGAAAGGGCCGGACGTTACGTTTGCTTGCTGATTGGCCCGTGGTGTAATTGGCAACACGCTTGACTCTGGATCAAGAGACTCCTGGTTCGAGTCCAGGCGGGCCAACCAACCGATTTGAGCGGGGGGCGGCTTGCTCCCCGCTCGTCGTTCGAAACGGCTTCTAGCGGAAAATCACTATCGGCTGAACCACGTTTAAGAGGAGATTCACTATGCGGTCAGGTTGGCCCCTACAGGCCCTCATCACTTGTGTCTTGATCAGCGCTTTGCCGGTCAGCATGAACGGCCAGACGGCCCCGGAGTTCGGCTCTACTGAAGTTGAGGTGGTTTCGCAGTCCGAGGCCGTGGACCGGGGCGATGGCAGTGGAAGCTATCATCTGGTCACGACCGCGACGGACAAGGCGCTGGGGATCTCGGTCCAGCACGAGCTCGGCACCGAGCGTGACGGCGACGGTGAGGTTCGTGAAGAGGAGGCGCTGCGCGCCTTGGAAGGCAAGGAGGAGCTGTATCGCGGCGAATCTGATCCTTCTGCTCTTGGCCCGTGGTCGGACGCCGCCTTGACTTATGCAGTCCCGTTTGATCGTGACTTTTGGACGGATTCTCCGTCGACTTATCACGCGCGTGATAAACAGGTAAAGCAACTCGTGCAGGCCGTCGTGTCGAACGCTGAAATCACAACCCGCGGCGGGTCCGATGGAAGAACCCGCGCCACGATCCGGCTGCCAGATGTCCAACCGGTCAACGAGCTAGCCAAGCAGTTCGTTGCTATTCGCACGGCGTTCCACGACGCCGGTGTAGGCTTGGCCAAGATGCGGATCGAAGGGAAGGCGATAGCGCCCCAAACGGCCGCGCAGAGCGCTTCGTCCGAACCCGGTCCATGAGTCGGAGGCGCGTGTGAACGGCGACAACAAGGGTGTCGAGAGCGTCGTCATACTGGGGTCGGGGTGTGCCGGCCTCACCGCGGCGATCTATGCTGCCCGAGCCAACTTGGACCCTCTCGTTGTTCTCGGTGTCGATGCCGGTGGACAGCTGTCGCTGACCACGGATGTCGAGAACTATCCTGGTTTTCCGGAGGGGGTTCAGGGTCCGGAGCTGATCCAGTTTATGAAGGAGCAGGCGGCTCGCTTCGGAGCACGCTTCGTGCCGGGTGATGCGACCGCGGCCGATCTCTCCGGGCGGCCGTTTCGGCTGGAAATAGAAGGCTCGCCTGTTGAGACTCAGACCTTGATCATCTGTTCGGGGGCATCGGCCAAGATGCTGGACATCCCGGGTGAGGATCGGCTCCTCGGCCACGGTGTCTCGACCTGTGCCACGTGCGATGGCTACTTCTTTCAGGATCAGGAGTTGGTCGTCGTTGGCGGCGGCGACAGCGCGATGGAGGAGGCGATCTTCCTGACGCGATTCGCGAGCAAGGTGTCGGTGATCCACCGCCGGGACCAGTTACGGGCGTCAAAGATCATGCAGGATCGGGCGTTTGATAACCCTAAGATAGAGTTTATTTGGAACACCCAAGCGACGGAAGTGGTGGGTGATACCGAGGTCGAGGCGGTCAAGCTTTGGAATACGGTCACGGATGAGCGTTGGGAGAAACCCGTCAACGGTTTCTTTCTCGCCATTGGTCACATCCCCAACACAGCGATTTTCGAGGGGCAACTGCCGATGGACGATCAGGGGTACCTGCTGCAAAAAGAACGCGGCCGATCGCACACGGAGATCGAAGGCGTGTTCGTCGGCGGCGACGTCCACGATCACATCTATCGTCAGGCGGTGACTGCCGCCGCCGCTGGGTGCCGAGCCGCTATCGACGCTGAGCGATACTTGGAACAGGTCGGTGATGCCCCCCAGTCA
>JBDHIC010000143.1:0-7155 GCA_039589035.1 Gemmatimonadota bacterium
AACGTCTGCCGCGCTTCCGACGCGACGTGGTGAACCGCGGGGTAGCGCACTCAGACGGTAAACGACTCCAGCGTCTCGGATCGCGAACGGTGGCGCAGCCTATCGAGCGCCTTTTCCTTGATCTGACGGACCCGCTCGCGGGTGATACCAAGCACCGATCCGATCTCCTCCAGGGTCATCGCCTCATGGTTGTCGAGCCCATAGTAGAGCCGGAGGATCTTCGCCTCTCGGGGCTTGAGCGAACCGAGTGATCGTTGGATCGCCCTGCGGCGCGCGCTCTCGGCCGCGTTGTCATCTGGCAGCGGGCTGTACTCGTCGGGCAGGTAGTCCAACAGCTTGTTATCCTCGCCCGGCGTCAGCGGCGCGTCCAGAGACAGGTGCGCCTGCGAGATTGACATCGTCTTGCGAACTTCCTCGATCGAGATGTCCATCCCTCGCGCGATCTCCTCGGCTGACGGTTCTCGGCCGAGCTCTTGAAGTAGCGCGTTTGACCGTCGACCGATTCGATGCAACGTCCCGGCACGATTCAGCGGCACACGAACAATCCGCGATTGCTCGGCGAGCGCCTGTAGGATCGCCTGCCGGATCCACCACACCGCATACGAGATGAACTTGATGCCCTTCGTCTCGTCAAACTTGTGAGCGGCGCGAATGAGCCCGACGTTGCCCTCGTTGATCAAATCGGCCAACGAGACACCCTGGTTCTGGTACTTTTTGGCCACGCTTACGACGAACCTGAGATTGGAGCGACAGAGCGTCTCCATCGCTTCCTGGTCGCCCTCTCGGATGCGGCTCGCGAGCCGCGCTTCCTCGTCGCGAGTAATCAGCGGATAGCGGCTGATCTCTCTCAGGTACAAGTCGAGAGACCCCTCGTCAAAGGTGGTCTGCTTGGATGCATTCAGTGCCATAGCCATACAGGTCCCGGTCTCCCTGAGTCTATGGATTTTGGAAGGGGCGCGTGGTGCGCCTGTGAGTAGATGTGGAGCGATTATACCATAAGAAACCCGAAGAGATTGGACCGGCCGATTCCTTGGAGAAGTACACGATTAGCGGCTGACCCTTGATCGCCTCCTGGGGCACAAAACCCCAATATCGGCTGTCCGCCGAGTTGTCGCGGTTGTCGCCCATGACAAAGTAACTGGCGGACGGAACCACGATCGGTCCCCAATTGTCGCGCGAGGGCCGGTACCCATCAAAGTCGACCTCGGGCGTGAGAAACCCGCGCTGCCAAGCGAACTGCGGACGATACTGGTCATCCAGACCATCGACGTGTCGCGCGTAGGGTTCGCGCAGCGTCTCACCGTTGACGGACAACACCTTGTTGCGCATTGACAGCGTGTCTCCAGGCATGCCCAGTACTCGCTTCACGTAGTCGGGGTCCGGCTCGTATTCGTTGTACGGGTCGGGGTAGACGAAGACCACGATGTCGCCGCGCCCGATCTCGCTGAACCCGGGCAACCGATAGCCGGTGCCTGGGATCTGAGCGCCATACACGACCTTGTTGACCAGCAGAAAATCCCCGATCAGCAGGGTGTCCTCCATCGAGCCCGTCGGGATCTTGAACGCCTGGATCAGGAACGTGCGAATGACGATAAAGAGCACGAATGCCACTGCGATCGATTTCGCCCACTCCCATGCACCCCGTCTCAACGACGACTCCGCTGGGGCCCGGGTGTAGCGCGTCTTCCCTTTTTTCGCTGTTCGTTTTGTCCGGCTCAAAGTCGTAATCCTCTGCTCAGGTGTCGATCCGGGCGCGCTGCAATTGCCCGCTATAGTCGACGTATACGGTCTTCAAATCGCTGAAAAAATCGTAAACCGGCCAGCCGCCCTCGCGGTGGCCATTGCCGGTGTCCTTTACCCCACCGAACGGATAATGAGCCTCGGCCCCGATCGTGGGACCATTGACGTATGTGATCCCAGCGTCGACACGGTCGATGGCCTGGAACGCCGCATTGACGTCTCGAGTGTAGATCGATGACGACAGCCCGTAGCGGACATCGTTCATCACCTCGATTCCGTGATCCAGGTTCTCGACCCTGACAACAGATAGCACGGGTCCAAAGATTTCCTCCTGCGCTATTCGCATATCCGGTTCGACTCCGCTGAAGATCGTCGGCTGGTAAAACCAGCCGCCGGCAAGTTCCTTCTCCGCCGGGATCTCACCCCCGGTCCTCAAAGTCGCACCCTCGTCGGTGCCAATGCGAACGTACTTGGCGACTTTATCTTGGGCCTCTTCGTTGATCAACGGCCCAACGTCTGTGTCCTTTTTGCGACCATCCCCGAGAACCAGCGCTTCAGCCCGCCGAACCAATTCGTCGACAAACTCATTGTGAACACCAGCCTGGAGCAACAAACGGCTGGTCGCGGTGCAGCGTTGCCCGGTTGTTCCGAACGCACCCCAGAGGACCCCATCCAGGGCCAGCTCGACATCCGCGTCGTCGAGGACGAGCTGGGCGTTCTTACCGCCCATCTCAAGCGAAACCGGCTTGGCTTGCTCGCCGCAGGCAGCCGCGATTTTGCACCCCACGGCCGTCGAACCGGTAAACGAAATGCCGGTCACCCACCGATGGGTCGTCAACGGGGCGCCGGCTTCGGGCCCGAAGCCAGTGACTAGTTGAATGACGTTCGCTGGCAGCCCAGCCTCGAGCAGGATCTCAACGAACTTGACCGCTGACCATGGGGTGTCCTCGGCGGGCTTCCACACGACCGAGTCTCCGCACACCAAGGCCGGAAAGATCTTCCAGCTCGGCACGGCGATCGGGAAGTTCCATGGCGTGATAACCCCGAACACGCCGGCCGGACGGCGAATCGAAACACCCATCTTCTGCGGCAGCTCCGACGGGGCGGTGTAGCCGAACAGCCGCCTCCCTTCGCTGGCGGCATAGTACGCGGTATCGATCGCCTCCTGGACATCAGCCTGGGTCTCAACCAGCGGCTTGCCCATCTCGCGTGTCATCCCGTCCGCGAGCTCCTCCTTGCGTTCGGTGAGCAGGTCTCCCGCCCGCCTGAGCACGTCGCCTCGCACTGGAGCTGGAACCCGCGACCATTCCTCGAACCCAGCCTTGGCCGCAACCACTGCCTCGTCGATATCCGCCGGTCCGCTAGCAGCAAACGTCCCAATCACGTCGCTGGTGTCTGCCGGATTGGTATTCGCGAAGGTCGTATAAGTAGAGGCTTCGACCCATTTCCCGGCTATCAAGTTGCGATACGTCTCACTCATAGGCCCTCATAGGTACCCCGTGATCTGCGATCCGGCCACGAAACCACTCTCAACTCCGGTCTTGCTCCCGGCGCTGCTGCGTGGCCTCCCACAGCGACTCTTCTTCCCGCGTTTCGCGTTCCAATCCAGGCACAACAGCCGGCCGAAAATCTTCGTCGATCGCCACAAACGTCAACAGGCACGATGTGGTGTGCCGCACGTCGCCCGTCAGCAAATCTTCGGCCTCTACCTGCACTCCGATCACCATAGACGTTCGACCCACCCAGTGAACTGCAGCGCACAACCGCACCAAATCACCGACCCGGATAGGCGATCGAAAGTCGACTCGGTCGATCGACGCTGTTACTGCGTGCTTACCGGCATGACGAGCGGCGGCAACGTACGCTGCGTGGTCGACCTGGCGGAGGATCCAGCCACCATGAACGGACCCGAAGATGTTCCGCGACTGAGGATCGGCGAATACACTCATCTCGACCCGGCTGAAGGAAACGGGCTTCGATTTGGCAACATCGTCGGATTGGACGCTCGTCATGGCCGCAAATATCGCCCCTCGCCGGGGGATCTCCAACGGGTCGAGGGTCGACCCCAGGGCTAGGTTTCGATCGCATATGAACTCGCTCGACAATCTGGCGCTCGAGGTCACCCGTTGTCGCCGTTGCCCTCGGCTAGTGGCGTGGCGCGAGCAGGTAGCACGACAGAAGCGATCGGCTTTTGCGGGCGAAGAGTACTGGGGACGACCAGTCCCGGGCTGGGGAGATCCGAATGCGCGTTGCTTGCTGGTCGGCCTGGCCCCCGCCGCTCACGGCGCCAACCGGACCGGGCGTATGTTCACCGGCGACGAATCTGGTCGCTGGTTGTATCGCGCACTCCACCGCGCCGGTTTCGCTAACCAACCGCAGTGCGAAAACAAGGATGACGGCCTCACCCTAACCGATTGTTTCATCACCGCCGTGGCCCGTTGTGCCCCACCTGCCAACCGGCTGAAACCGATCGAGCGCGACAACTGTCGCCCGTATCTCGAGGCCGAGATCAAAGCACTTCGGAATGTCCGCGTGATAGTCACGCTGGGACAGTATGCGTACGACCACGTCTTGCGGATCTACCGCGATCGGGGCGTGTCGGTTCCTGTGCCCAAGCCACGGTTCGGACACGGCGCCGAGGTCGACTTGGGGGTTGACGAACCAGTGTTGCTCGCGTCGTACCATCCTTCCCAACAGAATACTTTTACCGGCAAGCTCACCGAACCGATGCTCGACGCCGTATTTCAGCGCGTGCGAGGAATCACCGACTGGTAGTCACTACTCTTCGCGGGACAAACCGTACTTCTCGATCTTCTTGTACAGGTGGGAGCGTTGCATGTCGAGTTGACGTGCGGTTTCCGAGACATTCCAGTCATTCTCGCTCAACTTCCGACTTAGAAAAGCTTGCTCGGCAGCATCGCGGTAGTCACTGAACGTGGAGTGCTTGGCTATCAGAGACTCAGACTCGCCTACCCGCGATCTGCCGATTGCAGGCTCAGTCAAAGTTTGTACGTCAACGACGTCAACCATGTCACCTGGCGCCAGAATAACTAGCCGCTCGACGGTGTTCTTCAGCTCTCGAATGTTTCCCGGCCATGACCGCTTGGTGAGCGCGTCTACCGCCTCTTCGGTAAAGGGCTTCTCTACCATCCCGTTATCAGCGGAATACGTGCGCGCAAAGTGTTGCACGAGCCGCGGGATGTCCCCCACTCTCTCCGATAGTGGCGGGACGTGGATCGGGACGACGTTCAATCGATAGTACAGATCCTCTCGGAAGTTTCCCTCTGAAATCTCGGATACGATGTCCTTGTTCGTAGCAGTTAACACGCGGACATCGACTTCGATTTGCTCACCACCGCCCACGCGTTGTATGACGCCGTCCTGAAGCGCTCTTAAGACCTTGGCTTGTGCCACCAGGCTCATGTCCCCGACTTCATCCAGAAAGAGCGTACCGCTGTCGGCCAGTTCGAATTTGCCCTTTCGGCGTGCGTGAGCACCGGTAAAGGCTCCCTTCTCATGTCCAAACAGCTCCGACTCAATGAGTTCCTGTGGGATCGCCGCACAATTGACCTCGATGAATGGCTTGTCGCGGCGCTCTGAGCGAGCATGAATCTCCCGGGCCACCAGTTCCTTCCCCGTCCCATTCTCACCCGTGATCAGAACGTACGCTTTGGTGGGTGCGACTTTCGTCACTTGCTGCAGAACTTCCTCGAGCGCCGGGCTGTCCCCCACGATGACATCGCGTGTCACCCGGCCTTCGCTACGGAGGGCCGCGTTTTCCCGCTCCAGCTCACGCTCGGCCAGGGCATTCGCGATTCGGCGCAGAACGATCTCGCGGTCGGGAGGCTTCTCCAGGAAGTCGAACGCCCCGCGCTTGAGGGCTTCTACCGCCGTCTCCACGTTGCCGTGACCGCTGATCATGACCACTGTTGCATCCGGGTCTTCAGAGCGCAGCTGTTCTAGCACGTCCGCAACTCGATCCGCGTAAGCTTTGAGCGCTTGGGGGCCATCCTCGGCGGTGCGGACCGCGTACCCTTCATACTCGAGCATCTGCTGTAGCGCCTGGCGGATACCAGGCTCGTCGTCGACCACGAGTAAGTCAGCGATCGGTTTCGAAGGTCGGTTCATGTTCGTCCTATCGGCAGCTCGTAGACGAGATAGCCGGATTTGCGCATCCCCATTCTCTGATAGGCCTCGCGTGCGTCGCGATTCTCCTGGTCGACATACAGTCTTACGGCAGCCACGTCGCCGGCCGCCGTAGCCGCGTCGAGTACGCTGTGCCAAAGTGCTCGAAAAACCCCACTCCGCCGGTGGCTAGAATCCACGTACACGGACTGGAGCCACCAGTAGGAGGCGGCGTTCCAATCGCTCGGCTCAACCGTCACGAGGCATTGGCCGCACACAGCGCCATCGCGCTCGGCGAGCCAATATCGCCCACGATCGGGATCGGCGATGATCGCTTTCACCCCGGCTGTCACAAGTTGGTCCTTCAACTGGATGCCTTCGCTCTCGAGCGCGAGACGGCAATTGAAGTTGACGATCTGGTTCACGTCGCTGAGTTCGGCGGGTCGAATCGAAATCGCCATGCAACTACACAAGATCGCCGTGTTGGTGGTCAAGTCCAGCCGTCAATTCCGAGGGCTAGCGCTGCTGGTTGAGACGGTTGGCCTGCTCGAGCACGTCTCGCACACGATCGAGCGGCAGCGCGAGCGCAGTGCCGTGGTGCCCAGTCACGGTGGTCGCGCGGAACAACGAGTTCAGGATCGCCTCCTCGGTAGCCTCGATCGCCGCCAGAAAAAGCGGTGACAGCGCCTCGGCCCGTAGCGATTCTCGGGTTGTCGTCGTTTCATCGGCATGGTAGGAAACTCGAAGCTGGCGGTGGGTCGAGAACGCGATCACGTAGTCACCCGAGCCGTGCGAAGAGAAGCCGCCTACGCGCCCGATGGCGTATGGCGCACGGCGGGCGATTCGAATCAAGGCGTCCGCCTCTACTGGCGCATCGGTGGCGATCACGATAACGATCGAGCCGCCGTCGGCGTCGGGCTCGTCCATCAGGCGATACGCAAGGGGATCAGAGCTCGAATCACGTCCGATCGTGCGTGTGTCGGTTGGCAACCACCGCTGAATAAAATCAGCGGCGCCAAGCCGCTGACCGACCGGTACGCCTTTGATCTCGAGTGCACCCCCGAAGTTCGACTGCACGAGCGTGCCCAACGTGTAGACCGCGTCGCCAATTCGAACTTGGCGACTGGCGGTTCCGATACCGCCCTTGAATCCCAACGCTCGAGTTCCTGTGCCAGCCCCGACCGACCCCTCCGCGACCGGGCCAGCCCTCGCAGCCACCAAGGCGGATTCGACCTCGGCCGATCCGATCCGCGGCACTCGAATCGCATTCAGAAAACCATCGTTTGTCTC
>JBDHIC010000144.1:0-6352 GCA_039589035.1 Gemmatimonadota bacterium
TCCGTCCACGCGCCGGCTACGTGTGGCGGCGGGTTTTCCGAGCTACCTTTCGACACTATGTACTTCGAGCGCGACCTGCCGTAGGCGCGTTCGATACCTAACGCCCCACCGCCACGGATTGACTTGGCGACAGATTCGGATCACAACGCAGGTCCTGTGGACCCTAGGGCCGACATCGGGACGTTGATCGCCAACGCCCGTTGGGCGTTGAAGCTCGCCTGGTCGACAACCCCCGTCCTCGTCGTGACCCGGCTGGTGATCGCCGTATCGTGACCCGGCTGGTGATCGCCGTAATCACCGGTCTCATTCCGGCCGCGTTCGTGTTCGCGGTGCGGGAAATCATCGATGCCCTCCGTTCATCGGCATCGTTGGCGGACACCATGCCATGGATCGTCGTTGTGCCGCTGCTTTCCTTTGCCGCCGTCGCCCTGCGACCGGTAGCCGCGTTCGCAACCTCCCGGCTGTCTGACGAGTTGCAACTGGCTACCAGCCTTCGGATCCTCGAGCACGCGGCCGGGCTCGATCTTGCCTTTTTCGAGGATCCGGCGAATCAGGACATGCTTGCGCGAACCCAAGCCAACTCGGCTCGTCACATGGAGGCGCTGGTCCGAGATCTGGCGGCTCTTGTCCGGCACACCATCCAGCTCGTGACGCTGTTGTTGATCATCTTGCTGATTGAACCCGTAGTCGTGGCTGCCCTCGCCGTACTCGCCCTTCCCTATCTGTGGTACCAGTCGCGGTTATCGCGCACTCACTATTGGATCGAACACAACCGAGAGGGACGTCGACGCTGGACACGCTACTTCTCGAACCTGCTCATGAGTCACGGGTCAGTCCCCGAGGTAAAGCTGCTCGACCTGGCTCCGCATCTCGTGGCGCGCTTCCGCGCGCTGATGGAGAAGATCCGAGATCAGAACCGGGCGATATACCGGCGGCGGGCCATCGGCGGACTCGTGTTTGGATTGCTTGGTGGGATCGTCATTTATGCAGCTGTCTTTCACCTCGCCGATGAGGCCCTTCGTGGAGAGGCAACGCTCGGTAGCGTGGCGGCCTATCTGCTCGCGGTGGAGCGATTTGCGGCCACCGTCACCGGACTGGTCAACCTGATCGCTCAATCGATTCACAGCTCGCTCATGGTCTCGAATCTGATCGCGTTCTTGGGTACTACGCCCACAGCCACAGCGCCCCCCACAGAGGGTGGCCTCCCGTCGATCCGTGGCAAGATCGAGTTCCGGGATGTCTCGTTTCGCTATCCTGGTTCGGAAGAGCGGGCTTTGGAGGATGTCTCGCTGGCGATCGAGCCGGGCGAGGTCGTAGCCCTGGTCGGTCCAAACGGAGCCGGAAAATCGACCCTCGTCAAGCTGCTGGGGCGACTCTACGAGCACGATCCTGTTGGACGGCCACGAGTTGGGTGAAATGTCCCTCGAGCACCTGCGCTCCCAGCTGTCGTTCGTCTTCCAGCGGTTCGCTCGTTACGAAGCGACCGCCCGGGACAACATCGCATATGGCGATTGGCGCCGGTTGCGCGACGACCCGACGGCAACCGAGGAGATCGCCGAGCGGACCGGAGCCGCCAAGATGATCGCGCGCCTCCCGGACGGCTACGACACACATCTCGGACGCGCCTTCGGTCAAGTGACACTGTCGGTTGGCCAATGGCAGCTTCTAGCGATGGCGCGTGCCTTCGCGCGCAATGCCCGCGTTCTCGTCTTGGACGAGCCGACATCGAACCTCGACGCCCGAACTGAGTACGAGATCTTCTCGATGTTCCGCAAGTTGGCCCAGGATCGGACCACATTGCTTGTTTCTCATCGGTTCTCAACGGTACGGATCGCCGACCGGATCGTGGTGTTGGAAGGCGGTCGACTGGTGGAAGAAGGCACCCACCACGAACTAGTCGCGGGCGGGGGTGTGTACGCCGGCCTGTATCAGCTCCATGAACAACTGTATGGCACCGTAAATACTTTCCAGGAGGTTGAGCAGCGATGGAGGTCGTAATCCTGGGCGGCCACCCGCGATCCGGAACGACGGTCCTACGCGGTATGTGCAACCAGCACCCTCAGATCGCGATGACACTGGAGTTCGCGAATTTCCGTGGACTCGGACGCCGCTATGGCGGATATCGACGGCTGCTGCAGCGTAGGTGGCGCACGATTCAGCGGAAGAAACCGGAGCAATGGCAAGAGGAAGCCTTCAGTGAGGCCTACCTACGGGAACTGCGGCGCTATCTCGGGCGACGAATCGACGCTGCGGTGGTCGGCCGTATCTTGCAGCGACTGTTTCCAGGCGCGACGGTTGTCGGCGACAAGTATCCCGACTACGTATTCATGCTCGACGACCTTGCGCGAGACGACACGCTGAAGCGTATCATTATCTACCGGGATTGTCGCGACGTGACGAGTTCCGTTTTGGTCAAGGCGCGAACCGACTGGAAGGAATACCGTTTTAGCAAAAAGCTTGACACGCCGGAGAAGATAGCCCGGCGTTGGATCGAAGCGATCGAATTAATGGAATCGCATCGAGATCGTGTGTTTACGATCCGCTATGAAGATTTCGTCCAGAACCCCGGACAGATTGCTCAAGGGCTAGGAGAGTATCTGGGGGTGGAACCTTCGGGTTTCCCGACCCTGCACTTACGAACGGATAGCGTGGGCAAGTACCGGCAGGGGCTGTCACCAGACGAACTGGACACGGTGCTAACTCTGGCGGGACCCGTACTGAAGCGCCTCGGCTATACGTGACGCCCCTAGAGCGACGGCCGATTCAGAACGCGCGGGTTACTTCTCAGCGATGACGATGTCCTGGTACTCAAGGTAGTCCGGTCGGCCACACCAACTACCGTAGCGTATCGGCTCCACGATCCTTAGCTCGACACGTTCGTAGAGTTCTCGGACATACGACTCGTCGTACGCGATGCCCCGCTCGGGGTTTCGCTCACTCTCCGTGCGATATTGGCCATGATCATGGGCGAAACTCAGCCGGACGGATTTCCCTTCTTCGAGGAACTGCGCCGAATCAGAGTTAATCAAGAAATAGGATATGAATGCGTACCCGGAACCCTTCAGAACACGAGCTATTTCATCAAAGTAGTGTTCCATATCGTCCGGCAGCATATGGGTGAACACCGAGTAGAGAACAACGACATTGAACCGATCATCCTGATAGGGAAACTTGAAATCCGCTTGCCTGATCTCGCCATCAGGATTGAACATCCTGGTGTACAGATTCACATGACGAAACACGAAATTGGGGAACGCAGGCGTGATCTTCTCTTCGCACCACTTGATTCGTAGTTCTGACGTATCAAAACCCTCGTAGCTCCCCGGATCGTTCAAGAACGAAGTCAACGGAATCGCCATTCTTCCAGATCCACACCCCACATCGAGCACCCTGTGGTTCGGTCGCAACCCACAAAGAGTGATGAGGTGCTCGACTACATTCGTCCCGAGGTTCCTGAAGCTGTCCGCCTTTCTCATCCATGGCGGCCCCGGCCTGAGATTCTCAGGTGGAACGAGGTCGTAATTGTAGTTGGTTATCTTCATCCTTGTTGCGGAATAAAGCCGTTACTTTCGGCAGTTGCCTTGTAGTACTAGAGCCTGCCCCTGCGTTTCGTCACGAGTTTATGTCAGCTCGTTTCGGCTTCCGGTTTTCTACCTGAACAAACCCTTCGGTTACGAGACGCTCAATAATTCGGGAAGCGTTCGCTTCTGGCGGTATATCAACCGTCTGCAGAGTTATCTCCGGATTCTCCGGTCGCTCGTAGGGATCATCGATACCCGTCAGATTGGATATATCACCGTCCCGCGCCCTGGCGTACAGTCCCTTCATGTCCCGTTGCTCGCAGACATCGAGCGGGGTGTCAACAAACACTTCGATGAATGTGCCCGCTGGCATCAATGATCGAGCTTCGTTTCTGGCGGCCCTATACGGACTGATGGCGGCGCAGATCACGACTCCACCGTGCCGTACGATCTCCGACGCCACGTAGCCTATTCTGCGCACATTCTCATCGCGGTCACGCTTCGTGAAGCTCAACTTCGCCGACAAATGGGTGCGCACGACATCACCGTCGAGAACGGTGACCTGCCGACCGCTCTCCAGGACCTGAGCCGCCAATGCGTCGGCGATAGTGGACTTGCCAGCGGCACTGAGCCCAGTAAACCAGATGCAGACACCTTGTTGGTGGCGCGGCGGATGCGCCTCCCGAAGTATGTCGAGGATCTCTGGCCGCATGAGCCAGTCGTCGCCGGGCTGAGTTTTGAGATCCGCCTCCAAGGCTTCCCGCGCAGCGGTCCCGGAAAGCCTTCGGAAAGGTGTATTGGCCGGAACCGCCTTTAGCTCCTCGTAGAACCCAGATCGATCCCGTTGTGGTACGTAGACGATCTCATCGAAGCTGACGGGTTCGATTCCGATCTCTGCGCTGTGCTCGGCGACAAGCGCATGGGCGGCAGTGGGCTCGTAGAAGTCACCAACCCCTCCATGGTCGCGCCCGATCACGATGTGGGTTGCCCCATAGTTGCGTCGAATGATGGCGTGCCAGAGGGCTTCCCGCGGGCCAGCAAAACGCATCGCGAGCGGACAGAGAGCGAGAAAGCTGGGACAAGCCCGGTTGACCTCGAGAAATCGCCTGTACGTCCGGACCCGAGTGTAGTGATCGATGTCGTCGGGGCGCGTCATCCCGACCACTGGGTGAAGAAAGAGCGTACCGCTCTCCCGCGTGGCGGCGCGCTCGGCCATTAATTCGTGGGCCCGGTGAAGCGGGTTGCGGGTCTGGAACGCAACGACGTGGTTTGGACGATTCGAGTCGTCTCCTTCGAACACACGTTTCGTTTCACGAGGGGTAAGACGCAGGTCCTGGAAGTCGTAGTGCTTTGGGAGTTTGAGAACGGTTAGCTCGCCAGAGACATTGAGACGGCCCCAACTTTCCAATTCCGCGACCAGCGGATGGCGAACATCCGTTGTGCCAAACACAGCCTGTGCTACCTCAGTTTTGTCCCAGGAGTAGGTTTCTTCGATCCGCATCGTCGCCAGGACCTCATTCCTACTGTCCCTGAGGGCGACGACCTCGCCCTCGACACAGCCTGGCTGATTGGCATGCAGGGGCAGCGTTATCGGGATCGGAAACAGTGAGCCGTTGGCCAGCCGCATCTCTTCCAGCACGCACGCATGATCCTCGGCACTCATGAAGCGATCGAGTGGCGCGAAGGCCCCTGAGGCCAGCATCTCGTAGTCGCACAGTTGTCTCGATGTCAGCCGGACCGATGGCAGCTCGGCGGCTTCTCTCAGCTTGTCCGAAAGCGCTGTCAACTCCAAGAGTTCGGGCATGTTTTCCGATCTATGTTGAGGTTTGCCGCATGGCCCAAAAAGTTGGCGCCCCGGGGAGGACTCGAACCCCCGACCCACGGCTTAGAAGGCCGTTGCTCTATCCAGCTGAGCTACCGGGGCAGCGCGGACGCACGCCCCCCATCAAGGACGACGTGCCTAATGTTGTAAGATACGAAAGTCGGGCCCGAGTTTCAGGGCAGGGCAGCTACTATCTCGTCGCGGAGCTGAGCGAGTTCGATCAGTTCGGCGTCCGAGACCTTGCGGGACGCCCTGTTGATGGTGCGCTCGAGGAGCGACCTGGCCTCTTCAAGACGGCCCTCGCGCGGGATCTCACCGCCAGCGATCCGCTCCAGGATGTGGGTAAACCCAAAGCGCACCGCGTCGAATGTCCAGTGCGGCGGCGCGAAGCTCGCCGCTGACGCGACGTCGTTGTAGACGGCCGGACTTCCCACCGGTCTGGCGACTTGGGAGCGCAAAGCCACGAACGTTGCGTGACGGTCGAGAGCGAAATTCGTCAGGCCGAGGCCGGTATAGACGCTGGCGTGTCGGCCGGGGTCGAACATCCACCCGAGATACATCCAAGCGGCCCAGTTCTCCTCGCGACTCTCGAGCAGCCCGGCGCGCCGGCTTGTCCGCCGGGCGACGTTACCGACATCCCACCACGCATCGTGAAGATCGGGGTGGACGTGGTCGTCGAGACCCTCGCGCAGCATGTGTTGACCGACGAGGTTGGCCGTCCACCGTCGGGCCTCGAAACACGATACCGGATCGATGAATCCAACTCCACCCACGTCGAGGTTTTCCCGTTGACTCCGGCGCAGTGCACGGACGGCGCGAACCAGTCGATCGAGCCCCGGGTTGGCGTAGTATGCCGCTAAGGCATCTTCGACGGCGCCCCCGCTATGCTCGAGGACCTGAGCGGTGAGCGGTCGGTCGGGCATCCAATCGCGATTGGTGATCTCGTCCGACCACAGTGGCATCGGGACCGCAACCGAAACCTCAAGCGGATCGATGGCCAACAAGTCCG
>JBDHIC010000145.1:0-8943 GCA_039589035.1 Gemmatimonadota bacterium
TCGGTGATGGCGTTGAGCGGACCGGGTGGCAAAACCCCGACCTCTACACCCAGTTGGCGCACGCGCACTCGGGTCGCATCCTCCTGCCCGTTTGCGACCTCGACATCCCCGCCGAGGACGCTCATCGTTACGGTGAAGATCGAGAGAGCGGTTTTCGCTATCGGTGCCACTTTACTCCCGCCGGCTGAGATTCTGAGCAACAACGTACAGCGCGACCGAGCCTGCCACCGCCGCCGACAGCGACTCGACCTGATCCGACATCGGCAGCCCGACCACGAGCGCTGCGTGATCCTTGATCTCGTCCGACACACCGGCCGTCTCGTTACCGACCGCGAGCGCCACCGGCGTCGATGGGAGCATGGCTTGGAAGAGATCGGGCGCACCCGCTTCGAGTGCCACAACCGGTAACTGACGCGCCGCACACCATTCGACCGCGGCGGAGCGCGTCATGCCCGTCGCCATGTCGAGCACGAAGCCACACCCAGCAGCGCCGCGCAGGGCTTTTGGGTTGAACGGGTCGACGGTCCCGGCAGGCAACAAGGCGGTCCGACCACCGACAGCGGCTAGCGTTCTGATCAGCGTGCCCAAGTTCCCTGGATCCCGAATCTCGTCAGCCAGTAACGTCAGGCCCGGTGAGTCGGTCGGCAGCGTCGCCAAGTCGAGCGCCGGCAGGTTCCCTATCGCGATCACGCCTTGTGGCGTCGTGGTCTGCGCGAGCGCTGCAAAGTCAACGGCTGGTGCAGTATAGACGATCGCCGACCCGAGCATTTCTCGTGCGGTCCAAGCCTCGAATCGCGGGAGCGCATCATCGCGTACGATCAGGTATGGAAAGTCGACACCCCGTGACACTGCGTCCTCGATCGCGAGCCACCCTTCGAACAGGAACAGGTTGTGACGATTCCGTCCGGCTCGCGTTCCCAAGTCGGCGAACGTCTTGCGCTTGGCCCGGGATAAAGGTTGTGCGTCCAGACCGCTACTCATCATGGAGAGGAACTTTTGTAATTGCCATGCGATATTAAGCTCCAGAGCTCAAACCGTAACGATTGCCTCCGAGGAGAGAGGTGAGCCTCATGCCCGGTTCTTCGTTCGCCAGGACCCGCAACTACATGCTGATCGTGATCGGCTTGACGATCACCGTAATGGGGTGCGCCTCGACCGGCGTCAACAAGGGCGATTTCAACCTGGTCTCGTACCAGGAGGAATGGCAACTCGGCGCTCAGTTAGAGCAGGACATCGGGCAACAGCTCCCGGTCATCAACGACGGGCCCGCACTGGCGTATCTGACTCGGTTGGGAACGCGGATTGTTAGCCAGACCGAGCTTGCCCAAGCACCGTGGAAATTTCATATCGTGGCCGATCCGCGGATCAACGCGTTCAATATTCCGGGGGGTCATGTGTACGTCAACACGGGCTTGTTTCAAGCCGCCGACAACGTCGCTGAGCTGACCGGCGTACTCGCTCACGAGATCTCCCACGGGGTCGCTCGCCACGGCACCGAGCAACTATCAAAGGCCTACGGGTTCAACATCGTCGCCAGCCTGGCACTGGGTTCCAACCCGCCACTCTATCAACAGCTGGTGACTCAAATCGTTGGTGCGGGTACGTTCGCCAAGTTCGGTCGTGACGCTGAGCGTGAGGCTGACGAGCTCGGGGTGATCTACATGTACGGCGCCGGCTACGATCCGCACGGTATGGTGACGATGTTCCAGGAGCTGATGAGTCAGCGCCAGCGAGAGCCGAACTCCGTCGAGCAGTTTTTCGCCTCACACCCGCTGACCGAAGAACGAATCAGGAACGTGCGCGCACTAATCGAGAGCCTGGAGCCGCGGCCGAACCTGATCATGGAAGATGCGGAGTTCGACGGGATTCGGCGCCGGCTCTCGCGCTACAATCGATAGCTCCACGCCGGTTGCGCTGACGATCGCCGGCAGCGATTCGTCGGGCGGGGCCGGAATCCAGGCCGACCTCAAGACGTTCCACACCCACGGCGTCTACGGGATGAGCGCCATCACGGCGGTGACCGCCCAGAACACTCAAGGGGTGGTCGATGTGGAGGCGCTTGCCGTCGATTTCGTGGCCGCGCAGATCCACGCCGCTGTCTCCGACATCCCACCGGATGCGGTCAAGACGGGCATGCTTGCCAACCGATCCATCGTCGAAATCGTAGTCGAGGCCGCGGATCAGTACCGTTGGGACGCCCTCGTAGTCGATCCCGTTATGGTCGCCACAACCGGCTCACGCTTGATCGATCACGACGCCGTCGATGTGCTCCGCCATGAGCTCTTGCCGCGCGCCACGCTCGTCACCCCGAACGCTTCGGAGGCAGGGGTATTGCTGAATACGAAGATCACTGACGAAACCGCCCTCGAGATGGCGGCCGACGCGATCATCGATCAACTCGGGGCCAAGGCGGTGCTGGTCAAGGGCGGCGACTTGGAGGGAGATCACGTGGTCGATGTATACTGCGACAGCACCAGCCGCGAGGTGTTTCGGGAGCCCCGCATCGCAACCACCAGCACGCATGGGTCGGGGTGTGCGCTAGCTTCGGCGATCGCCGCGCGGCTGGCGCTCGGTCAACCGCTGGAGAGCGCCGTTCCGGGGGCACGGCACTGGGTTCGACAGGCGATCGAGCGCGCCCCCGGGTTGGGCTCGGGTCGCGGCCCGCTGGATCTGTTGACGCCTGTGGTCGACGCCTCGGAATGACAGCAACCATACACCGATAGTCGACGCTAAAGGAGGATCAGTGGAACGGATCCGGTCGACCAAACACGCCGACTTCATCGTTCGGCACGCTGCACCGTTTAACGGTGGACCTCCGTTGGCCGCGCTGATCGACTCGCCTATCACCCCGGAAGAGTTGTTCTTCGTTCGGAATCACGCGCCCGTGCCGGAGATCGATGGCGACGCCTTTCGACTCTCGGTCGGCGGTCTAGTCGAGCGATCGCTCGAGCTGTCGCTCGACGATCTGACGCGCGAGTTCCAACATCACACGGTCGAAGCGACGTTACTCTGCGCCGGCAACCGGCGCGACGAACTGATCGCGGTGCGCGAGATCCCAGGTGAGGTCCCGTGGGGCGCGGAAGCGATCGGCAATGCCCGCTGGGGTGGCGTTGCGTTACGTGACGTATTGGCTGCCGCCAGCGTGGGCGCTGACGCAAAGCACGCGGCGTTCGTGGGGCGCGACCGCGCACGAAAGGGAAACCAGACGTTTCCGTTTGGGGGTTCGATTCCGATCGAGAAAGCGAATGACCCCGACGTTCTGCTGGCGTACGAGATGAACGGCAAACCGTTGCCAGCGACCCACGGGTACCCGCTACGGGTCGTGGTTCCCGGTTACATCGGGGCTCGCAGCGTCAAGTGGGTCACCGAGATTCGAGCCCAACCGACGCCATCTGACAATTACTACCAGCGGAAGAGCTACAAGCTTTTCCCGCCTACCGTTTCAGCGGAAACGGTTGACTGGGATCACGGAATGATGCTCGGCGAAGTCGGACCGACGGCGGTGCTGTGCCGGGTCGACGGCGGCTCGCCAGTCAAAGCCGGCACCGTCGGTCTGGCTGGGTACGCAATGGGCGCTGCCGGAACAGAAATCGACGGTGTCGAGGTTTCAGTTGACGACGGCGCGACGTGGCATCCCGCAGAATTGAATTCCGGCAGGCGAGGCACGTGGTACCTGTGGAGAATCGCGGTCGAGCTCGCCCCCGGCGAACGCCAAATCATCGTCCGAGTCCAGGGGACCGGCTCTCATCAGCCCGAGCACGCGGCCACCAGCTGGAACTTCAAGGGCTACATGAACACCGCTTGGCACCGCACGCGGTTGGTGGTGGTGTAGGGGAGTTATAGCGCGATTTCGAGCCCAACGGAACCCGACAAGTGATGGAGCTTGTTCCCTTCGTCGCCGCACGTGAACGAGATGATCTCTGGCGTTCCAAAGGATGACGCAGTGTGATCACAGAACTGGATTCGGTCTCGGCCCTCGAAACGAAATCCTAGACGCTGTTTGACCGGCACAACGAGCCCAGCTCCGAGATTAAGGAACACGTCGGTGGCAGATCCCTCCAAGACCGTGAATACATCGCAGCTAAAGATCGTCCCCTGAAAACACGGTCCCTGAAACCTCTGCTCCTCGAACGCGAGCCGTAGCGCCCCCACACCACCCGAAAACACCAACTCCACACGATTCGCGATCGGAAGCCGACGCGCGACACTCACCGACACCGCGAAGAGATCCACGCCAAAAGGCGCTGTCTGGCCAGCCAGACGAGGATCGGTTGCCTCAACAGCTGGCTCCATGTCGGAAAACACCATCTCGGTCTCTATAAACCACCGAGGGTCCACCTCGAACGCGCCGCGCACACCTCATACGGTCTCGATATCGGCTTGCACCGGCCCAAAGTCGAGCGGGTCTTTCCCCTCCTCATCGAAGCGCATGAACTCAACGAACGGGTTGATCCGGAAGCGGGACTGGCTGAACAGATTGGGAGGACTGTTAACGATTGCAACCAGTACCGTAATGAGCCCGACCTTCAACCACCAGCAGAGGACCGGCTGTGGCAACTGCGGTCCCTACCCCAGCTTGTGAATCGTCGCTCGTGGGGCTGGAATGACGGTTGCTCGGATGTCGCCGTTGCCCGAACTCGACGGCTCCGCGGCCGTCGCGCCGTATGGTCGCTCGGGTCCCGCGCCGTTGCCGCGAACGATCTTGACGCCGGCGCTGGCCCCGATCCTCGTCGCGCCGGCCTTGATCATCTTCAGTGCGGTCGGCTGGTCCCCCACGCCACCTGCTGCCTTGACGCCCAGCTCGCCTCCAACCGCGCGGCGCATCAATCGGATGTCGGCTTCCTGGGCCAAAACGCACGCCTTTACCTTCTCCTCGTCGTTCAGGTGAGCGGCCTCGATAATCACTTTCACCTTGGCCCTCCGCCTAGCGGCCTCGACCACACTGCGGATGTCTCGCTCGACCTCGCTGTAGGCGCCCGACCGGAGCGCACCCACGTTGATCACCATGTCGAGCTCTGAGGCTCCGTCTTCGAGCGCGCGGATCGCCTCGTACGCCTTTGTCTCGGATCGATTGGCACCCAACGGAAAACCAATCACCGTACAAACCCGGACCGGCGTGGTCGCCAACCTCTCGGCGGCCAACCTCACCCACCACGGGTTGATGCACACGGTGGCAAAACAGAACTCCACCGCCTCGTCGCAGAGCGCCTCGATCTCGTCCTGACTGGCGGTTGGCGCGAGCAATGTGTGGTCGATCATGCGAGCCAGAACGTTGTCACACGCGTCGATGCCGGGACCGGCGGTGAACCGGTCTGCGCCACACGCCGCCAACCGCTGCACTTTGTCGGCGCAGTGGGTCACGCAGTGCGCTCCGTCACAGCGATCGCAGGCGCCGAGCACGGAGGAGGTCCCACTCGTGAGCTGCGCCCGGAGCTCGGCCGCGATCAGGTCGGCCAGCAAATCGATGTTCGGACCAGTCGTCACTCTTGCGAAGCGGTTGAGTTCAAAAAGTCGATTCGATCCACCACACCAATCACCAGGTTCTGGAGTGGAACCCGCTCGCGACCGGTAACGAGCCGAGCGCCGGTTCCCTCGCGAGAGACGAGCACCTTGTCACCGATACCGGCGTCGACCCGGTCTACGGCGATCACCTCTTCGCCTTCGTCACGACCATCGATCGCCAGAGGTTGAACGACCAGCAGCTTGTAATCCGCCAACTCCGGATCCTTGTCGCTCGACGTGACGGTTCCGGTGACCCGCGCGAGGATCATCCCCGGTCCACCGAGTCGATTTTGCCGACGACCGCCGCATCCACCGCGCAGAAGGGATCCCTCAACGGCAACGAAGCCTCTCGGCTGGTGACATAATAGACCCACTCGCCGTCGCCGTAGGAGCCCGTGTCGACCGCCACCAACGGCTTGGCTGAGGGTCGCCCTTCGGCATCGGTGGGCTCGATCCACAGCAGCCGATAACCGACCAGCGGCTGGATCTTGCGGGTGCTCACCACCCGCCCAATAACTCGCGCAAAGTGCATGGCCCGGAGAGTATCCCTCCCCCAGGCAGCGCCGTCAACTGCCAAAATGACGCATTTGGGGCGCGGCACATGGCTTGCACTAGAGGGGGCGGATACTTGCAGCCCGGCGGGGCTCCCCGTCAAAAACGCAGTCTGTGCAGGCCATCTTCGATCGAATGAGAGGAAAGCGATGAGCAAGGTTATTGGAATCGACCTCGGCACGACCAACTCCGTCGTGGCGGTTATGGAGGGCGGCGACCCGGTCGTTATCCCGAACGCCGAGGGTTCGCGGACGACGCCGTCCGTGGTCGCCTTCACCAAAGACGGCGAGCGTCTCGTCGGACAGGTCGCCAAGCGCCAGGCGATCACCAACCCCCAGAACACGATCTTCTCGATCAAACGGTTCATGGGTCGCCACCACGGCGAAGTGGACGAAGAGCGCAAGCAGATGCCATACGAGATCGCTTCCGGCGATAACGGCCAGGTGCAAGTAAAGGTCCTGGACAAGACCTATAGCCCACCCGAGATCTCGGCGATGGTGCTGCAGAAGATGCGGCAGACAGCCGAGGACTACTTGGGTCAAAAAGTGGATCGCGCGGTCGTGACGGTGCCAGCCTACTTCAACGATAGCCAGCGGCAGGCAACAAAGGACGCGGGCAAGATCGCCGGCCTGGAAGTGCTCAGAATCATCAACGAGCCGACCGCGGCGTCCCTGGCCTACGGGCTCGAGAACAAGAACGATCAGCAGATCGCCGTGTACGACCTCGGCGGCGGGACGTTTGATATCTCGATCCTCGAGATCGGCGACGGAGTGTTCGAGGTAAAGGCGACAAACGGCGATACGCACCTCGGCGGAGACGACTTCGATCAACGGATCATCGATTGGATCACGGAAGAGTACAAGAAACAGGAGGGGCTGGACCTCAAGGCGGATCCGATGGCGCTGCAGCGCATCAAAGAAGCCGCTGAGAAGGCCAAAGTCGAGCTCTCTTCAACCCAGCAAACGGACATCAACTTGCCGTTCATCACGGCTGACCAGTCGGGACCCAAGCACCTGCATCTGACGTTGACACGAGCAAAGCTCGAGCAACTAATCGATGATCTGATCGAGCGCAGCGTGGGCCCCTGCAAGCAGGCGATGGAGGACTCCGGGCTGAAACCCGGAGATATCGACGAAGTCATCCTCGTGGGTGGCTCGACGC
This sequence comes from Gemmatimonadota bacterium, assembly GCA_039589035.1. Classification (GTDB taxonomy): domain Bacteria; phylum Gemmatimonadota; class Gemmatimonadetes; order JACCXV01; family JAHWKZ01; genus CAMYLR01. Next base: position 7,216 of record JBDHIC010000145.1, read on the forward strand.
GTATCCCAAAGGTTCAGGACACCGTGAAGGAGGTGTTCGGCCGAGAGCCGCACAAGGGCGTCAATCCGGATGAAGTGGTGGCCGTCGGGGCGGCGATTCAAGGCGGAGTGCTTGCGGGTGACGTCAAAGACGTCCTTCTTCTTGACGTGACACCGCTGTCGCTAGGGATCGAAACGTTGGGTGGCGTGATGACCAAGCTGATCTCGCGCAACACAACCATTCCGACCAAGAAGGCGGAGATCTTCTCAACCGCCGAGGACAATCAGACCACGGTCGAGATCCACGTTCTCCAAGGTGAGCGTGATATGGCCGGTGACAACAAGACAATCGGTCGCTTCCAGCTGACCGGCATACCACCGGCTGCCCGGGGAGTCCCGCAAGTCGAGGTCACGTTTGACATCGACGCCAACGGCATCCTGCACGTCTCAGCGCAGGACAAGGCGACCGGCAAGGAGCAGAAGATCCGGATCGAGGCCTCCAGTGGTCTGGACGAGTCCGAAATCGAGCAGATGATCAAGGACGCCGAGGCACACGCTGCTGGCGACCGTGAGCGACGCGAGAAGGTCGAGATCCGCAACCAAGCCGATTCGTTGGTCTACCAGACCGAGAAGAGCTTGACGGACCTCGGGGACAAGATTTCGGACGACCAGCGGGCCAGGGTCGAAGCTGCGCTAGAGCGCACCCGCGAGGCGCTGAAGCACGAGGACAGCGAGGATCTCAAGTCGGCGACGCAGGACCTTCAGCAGCTATGGCACGCGGTTGCGCAAGAGGCCTACCAGGCGTCGGCCGGCCCAGACGGCGAGCCGGCTGCGGAGCCTACGGGCGATGATTCGGCGCGGCCCGAGACGGTTGATGAGGATGTCATCGAGGCCGACTACGAGGTCGTGGACGAAGAGAAGTAACTGCGACTGGTTTTGCCGGGGTGGCTTGAACGAGCCCCCCCGGCTCAGTCGTCCCATTCGATAGCGGACAACCCCACGCACCGGCCGGAACTCCGGACGGTAGTTACAGTATTAGGGGTTAGGACCGGCTGTTGACCCGCGGCCGGCGTGAGATTCCCGATCTTGGAGGTATGAATCCGATGCACCCGATCAAGAGCAAGCTGACCGCCCTGCTGGTTGGTGTGGCGTGTCTGGGGCTCGGCGTCCTGTTTGCATCAACGCTCGACTGGACCCCGACCACCCAGGCTACTCAGACGAATCACTCGTCGTCAGCGGATCACGCGTCACTCCGCTCGCTCAGCAATTCCTTTACTGCGATCGCCGAGGAGGTGACCCCGGCAGTTGTATACGTCACCGGCCAGCGACTCATCCAACGCGGTGACCTCCCGTTCGATTTCGGTCCGTTCGAAGATTTTTTCGAGCGCTCACCGCACCAGGACAATGATTTACCGCTGAGACGCCCCAGTGGCGGTTCGGGGGTGATCGTCCGGCCGGACGGATACATCGTCACCAACAATCACGTCGTCGAGGATATGGAAGGGCTCCAGGTCATCCTGAACGACCGGCGGACTTTCGACGCCGAGATCGTGGGGCGAGATCCGTCCACTGATGTCGCTGTTCTCAAGATCGATGCCTCGGACCTGCCGGTCGCCCAATTGGCCGCGGATGGAGGGGTCCAGGTGGGCGAATGGGTGCTCGCCCTGGGGAATCCGCTGGGACTCCAATTCACGATGACCGCCGGAATCGTGAGCGCGATGGGGCGCGCCAACTTGAACATCATAAACCG